>CALDTK010000058.1 GCA_937924035.1 uncultured Saprospiraceae bacterium
GCCGGTGACAATATTATAGTAGCCTACAAGATTGTTGAGGGTGACAAATTCCGTATCCAAGAGTATCGCGGAGATGTTCTTCAGATCAAAGGACACGGAGCTACAAAGACTTTCACTGTTCGTAAGATCAGCAATGGTGTAGGTGTTGAGCGTATTTTCCCATTCAGCAGCCCGAACATTGATTCAATCAAGGTACTGCGTCGTGGTAAGGTTCGTCGTGCACGCCTATTCTACCTGCGTGAGCTTGTAGGTAAGAAGGCTCGTATCCGCGAGAAGTCACAATTCTAGTCTTTACTGACAAAGAGACATCTTCGTCACAGCAAAAAAGCCTTCGTTGGAATTCCAACGAAGGCTTTTTTGATTTCAGGGTAAAGCACTTCTCACAAGTTGGAAGTGCTGTTCAATTCGAGTGTATTTAGAAAGTGATGTTGCTTTCTAATTGTATGAGGTAGTTATCCGCTTGAAAGCTCTTCCATGCTGCTGTATTCACTTTGAAGGCCTTCACTTGGTCACTCACGACTATTTCATCATTACTGACCATGATTGGTATCCGAAAGCCAGGAATCACGTTCGAAAAATAAGCGATCGTTTCATCGGCAGATTTTTCTTCTACATGTAGCACAGGAATGGCAGCTTGATAGAGGTACTGTTGCCAAAAAGCCATTGGATCTAATCCATCCGGATCACTTTCTGTATTTTCAGAAACGTATTTGAGGAAATCTATTGTGGTTACAGATCCAATTGCATAGGCCTCGTAGAAACCTCTGAAAAATTTGAAGAACTCCTCATCGCCAACGATACTTCGCCAGGTGTGCAACACCCAACTTCCCTTGAAGTAGTGATCTGAACTGCCAAAGTCATCGAAATTTACGTGCGGTGGTCCAACGATAGGGCGCTCATTTCTGACAAAACCGCGCTGCCCCTTGAGATAGCGCAAATAATCTGAATGATCGAACCGACATTCTACATACAAGGCCTCCAAGTAGGTCGTAAAACTCTCGTGAATCCACATCTCGCAGTGGTCAGTCACACTCACTGCGTTTCCAAAGTACTCGTGCCCAGATTCGTGAATGATCAAATAGTCCCAATTCATATCAGCTGGAATCATGCCTCCTCGGTAACCCCGCATATAGTCGTTACCATATGCAATAGCGCTCTGATGCTCCATACCTAAATAGGGAGCTTCAATGAGGCGATAGCCATCTCTCCAAAATGGGTAATGACCAAGCAAATCACTGAAACAACGCAGCATGGGCTTCACTTGCTGAAAGTGCTTTTTCGCTCGTTCTAAGTTGTAATCAATTACCGAGTAACGCAACTCCAGAGGGGTATTCATGCTTGAATCCTCTAAGGTGTCTTGGAAACTGAGGTAATGACCCACGTAAAAAGTAACGTTGTAATTATTGATCGGGTAAGTCGTCGCGTATGAATATTGAGTCCTCCCGTTCGGCATTCGCTTAGATCCTCGATACTGTCCGTTAGAAATAATCCTCAAGGGGTCAGGAACCGTAAATGAAGTAGAAACACTGTCTGGTTCATCGCTGAGATGATCCTTGTTTGGCCACCATATCGACGCTCCAATACCTTCACAACTCACTCCTGCCCAAGTTCTTCCCAAACTATCGGTAGTCCAAGTAAAGCCACCATCCCAAGGAGGATTCTTGGCGGCTTCTGGCTTACCTGAATATGACATCACGACCTTTCCGTTTTCGCCAAAACGCGTTGGCCGCAATAATCCAATGAATACTGCATTCTCAACTCTCCTAAACCCAAGCACTTTGCCTTCCTGTGTCACTGAAGACATTTTCATCGTTTTGGCTAGGTCAATTTGGATGGTATCACTAGCCAGCTGTCCGACGTAGCTCATGGTTACTTTCCCTTCTATAGACTGCGTTTTTGGGAACAGTTCAACCTCGACGTCATAGTGAGTAACATCAAAGCATTGGCGCACCGGGCTGAGCATCCCGCGAAGCGTATCCGAATTAGTGTAAAGGTCTTGGCCTTGGCATGCCATGGCAGACAAAAGGACCAAGACTCCTAAAATCGTTGTCCTTTTTTGTTGGATTATGAATAACATCTGTAGTCCAAACGTAAGAGATTTTCCCTTAGGTGTGTGCATTCTCTAAACTTGGTCAGCTTTCTACCGTTAATCGGTTGTCCATGTCAAGATTCATCGTTCCCATCATCTTCATTTTAGCGCTTGACACCTACGGTTTCTTTGCGCTTAAACCGCTATTTGCCGATCGATCTGATCGTTCAGCACAGCTGTTCACAATCATTTGGTGGTCTATTCCAATGATCACCTTGGCCTACATGGCGTCGATTGCTTTTAATATCGAGCCTTCCTGGCCAAGGGCATTTAGTATTCCTGCAAGAGCATTGTTGTTCATCATCTACTTCGCCAAGTTTATTGGATCAGGGTTCTTTCTGATTGACGACCTCAGACGTATCTTAACTGCAGGGTTTAGAGCCTTCGGTAACACCACTGAATATTGGCCGGATCGATCGAAATTTCTTACTCAAATGGCGATTATCGCGGGTGGGCTACCTGCAGCTGTTTTGAGCTATGGAATCATTCGTAATCCCTATCGATATGAGTTGTACGAAGTAGACGTACCTGTTAAAGGGCTTTCGCCAAAACACCATGGCTTGCGCATTGCTCAAATCAGTGACATTCATTCAGGAAGCTTTTTCAGGAGTGAGCCGATCAGAGATGGAATCAAGCTGCTCAATGATCAAAGCCCAGATCTAGTTTGCTTTACGGGAGACTTGGTAAACTCGAAAGCAGATGAGATTGAGCCTTTCATTGATATTTTTGGTGAGATCAACTCAAAACTCGGAAGCTATTCCATCATAGGTAACCACGATTATGGAGATTATGTACCAGGATGGGGAGAGGAAGAAAAAGCAGCTAACTGGCAGCTTCTAGAGCGAAACCACCAGCGTCTAGGTTGGGACCTTATGCGAAATGAGAACCGTATTCTCGATGTCAATGGAGAACCTCTGGCCTTAATTGGCGTGGAAAATTGGAGTACAATCGATAGATTCCCAAGGTCGGGTGACTTGAAAAAGGCGAGTGCAGGTACAGAAGGTGTTTTGACGAAAGTCCTACTCTCGCACGACCCGACGCATTGGGATGCTGAAATAGTAGGTCAGCGCGAGGATATTCAGCTCATGCTTGCTGGGCATACACATGGCTTCCAGTTTGGAGTTGAAATTCCAGGTTTTCGTTGGAGTCCAAGTCAATACCTCTATGATCAATGGGCTGGATTATACCAAAAGGGTAATCAACACCTTTATGTAAACAGAGGGTTTGGCTTCTTGGGATACCCTGGTAGGGTAGGGATTCTACCAGAGGTAACTATCTTGCGTTTAGTAGCTGCGTAAAACGAAAAAGCCTGAAATCCAACGAGCCAGTTACATTTGACTTGCTATGAAGTGGAAACCTGCTTTTCTTATCAGTGGTCTTTTATCCTTCGGGGCTTGTGGTTCTGATGCTATCAGTCCAGCACCTGAGTTGCCAAGTGAACACGGTCGTTGGGCCGTAGAAGAAGCTATGAGGAGCGGCCGAGTCACCAATACACTCGATGCCGCATTCTTCGAATTTGATACAAGCAACCAGCATGTAGAGACCAATTTTACTGGTGAACCACTCAAGCTCGATTATGTGTACGAAGGAGGTGTAATTACACTGCGTGGTAGTGCCTTGCTCGATTCGTTCACTGTGAATGAAGCCACAGATAGTACGTTGCATCTCTCTACCGTAATTCGAGGTACCCCGTTCTTCTTCAAGCTGAAACCGGATGAGGATGTAAAGGCGCAACCCAGCGAATCTGTGCTAGAAGAGTAGCTATATTAACTCACACTAGCATTGGGTAATCCCGCAGCAATTCAATAAAAAAGCCCAAGCAATCTGCAAGATTGCTTGGGCTTTAACTTTTTAGCTTCAGCTAAAAATCAATTTAGCGTCCGCCTCCGTTAAGTAGGCTTGGCTCTGACTCAGGAAGTGCATCTTCGCTTGCTGCTGCAGGCTCAACTTTACCCTTAATACGAAGGGTGTGCTTCTCGCTATTTTCGTTTGTTGTAAGCGTTACAGTCTTTTGGAATGGTCCAATACGCTTAGTGTCGTAACGTACTTCAATAGTAGCAGACTCACCTGGAGCAATAGGCTGCTTTGGGTAAGAAGGTACAGTACATCCACAAGATCCTTTGGCGTGCTTGATCACGAGCGGCTCAGAACCTTCGTTAGTAAACTTAAATACGCGGAGTGGATCACTATTCTGTGCTATCGTTCCGTAATCAATTTCGGTAGTTTCGAAATTCATTTCAGGACCAGTAACTGGAGTGGCATCATCTTGTGCATTTACAGCTACGAAGCTGAAGCAAAGAATTACAAGTGCGAGAATATTTTTCATTGTAGAGGTGTTTTGATTTCGTAGTACAAATCTAAGGCCCTAAAGCTCGCCAAGCATCCTTTTGACCTGCATTGACGCGTTAAGCCGTAGTTAATGTTGCTGTTAACAGGGCCGAACTGGACTTTTCGATCTTTTCAGAAAGTGTTTTGTTTAAAAGTGAAGACAGTGGCAACGTACGATTAACCTAACGCAGAATCATAGATATAGGTTATTCGCAAAGCGCGATCAAATTCTTACCTTCGTAGACCTAACCACACGATCACGACTCTTCGTTTCACAACGAAGTAGACAACGACTGAAACCCGCTAACCTTGATTAAGACGACACCTCCAATCTCTTCTGAAACGCAAAAGGACAGCAGTCTCCTTGCAATTGATGCAACTCAGGCATTAGAGCACTACTATTTATGTTGCCTTAGTCGTGAGTGTTCCGTCCAGGGTCGCAAGCAAGTCCTTACTGGCAAAGCGAAATTTGGAATCATCGGAGATGGAAAAGAGCTTCCTCAGGTTGCTTTGTCGACGCAATTCAAACCTGGCGATTGGCGATCTGGATATTACAGGGATCAGACTTTGATGATGGCGCTCGACCTTTGTACGACGTCTCAATTTTTTTCGCAGCTCTATGCAGACGCGAAAAATGACCCGTTTAGCGGTGGCCGTCAAATGAACAGTCACTTTGCAACGAGGACGTTCGACGAAAATGGGGAAATACTTCCACTTAAGGATTCTTACAACATTTCATCTGACATCAGCTCTACTGCTGGACAAATGGCGAGAGGCCTAGGCTTAGCATTTGCATCGAAAAAATTTCGTCGTCTTCCACAATTCAAAGACTCAAATCTTTCTAATGAAGGAAATGAAATTTGTTGGGTGACCATTGGTGATGCTTCTACTTCAGAAGGTGTTTTCTGGGAAAGCATGAATGCAGCAGGTGTCTTGCAGGTTCCAATGGTCGTAAGTGTATGGGACGATGGCTACGGTATATCAGTACCTACTGAATTTCAAACGACGAAAGGTTCGATCAGTGCCGCACTTTATGGTCTTCAACGAAATGAAGACCAAGAAGGAATTGAGATCATTCGTGTAAAGGCTTGGAATTATCCAGATCTTTTGGCAGCTTATGATAAAGCTGCAAAAATTGCGCGTGAAGATCATGTTCCTGTTTTAGTTCATGTTCAAGAAGTTACCCAACAGCTTGGCCATAGTACTTCTGGTTCGCACGAGCGTTACAAGTCGAAAGAACGCCTAGCTTTCGAAAAAGAGTACGATTGTAATCGACACTTTCGCCAGTGGCTTTTAAACGAAGGCTATGCAACGGAAGAGCAACTTATCGCAACCGAGGAAAGAGCGATTGGAGACGTCCGTGAAGGCATGAGTCAAGCTTGGGATAATTCTCGCGAACCTGCAATTCAGACCAGAGAAAAGCTGCTTGCGATTCTTCCAGAAGATTCTGCTGCTAAGGTCAAGCTTAGCAAAAAGTTAGATGCTACGAGATATGAGAGCCTCTCAATAGCTCGTCGCCATCAGCTTGCTGAGAGTAACCCTTCGAATGACGTTCAAACGTTCATAGATGAACTCCTCGAAGAAGGGTTCGAAGACTATTCTACAAACCTATACCTGGAAGGTAAAGGCAGTATTTCTGAAGTAGAAGGCGAACCAGCAGTTTTCCCAGAAAGCCCTAAGAAATTACCAGGGTTTCAATTGCTTAACCGCTTCTTCGACAGTTTGCTTGAGCGCGATGCCAGAGTGCTAGCTTTTGGAGAAGATGTAGGTCACATTGGTGATGTCAACCAAGGCTTCGCTGGCTTACAAGCAAAATATGGAGAGGAGCGAGTATTTGATACTGGTATTCGTGAGTGGACCATCGTCGGTCAAGCGATAGGTCTAGCGCTACGAGGCTTACGACCAATTGCCGAAATTCAGTACCTAGACTACTTAATCTACGCAATCTCGGCGCTGTCTGATGATCTCGCGAGCACTTTATACCGCACAGATGGGATGCAACGTGCGCCAGTCATTATTCGCTCCCGAGGCCACCGCCTTGAAGGTATATGGCACGCCGGATCTCCGCTAGGGATGATCGTTAACTCCCTTCGTGGAGTTCATGTTTGTGTTCCACGGAACATGCTTCAGGCTATTGGTATGTACAATACGCTCATGAAAGCATCTGAGCCTGGATTGGTAATTGAGACGTTGAATGCATATCGACTCCGCGAAGAAGTACCGAGCAACCTAGAATCATTTACACTTCCTCTAGGGATTCCAGAAATGATGAGTAGTGGAGAGCATCTTACCATGGTCACTTACGGGGCTTGTGTCCCTATCTGTCAGGAAGCCGTGGAGCTCCTCAGCGTTCACGGTGTTTCAGTTGAGTTGATTGATGTTCAGACGCTATTACCGTTTGACATTAACCACAGTATAGGCGAAAGCGTACGCAAGACTAATCGACTACTCGTAGTGGATGAAGACGTCCCAGGGGGAGCAAGTGCTTACATTCTGCGCAATCTACTCGATGAGCAGCAAGTGTTTGATCACCTAGATGTTGCACCTCAAACCTTATCAGCGAAGGCTCACCGTCCTCCATTCGGATCAGATGGTGACTATTTCACAAAACCAAATGTGGAAGAAATTGCTGAGGTTGTCATGGCGATGATGAGCAAGTAGTCGGGTAGGAAGAATACTCCTTATCGCAACCTCACAGATCGTCGCCGCGTTTTCAAACCGCATGTCACTCGAATCCATAACCCGAGAGCGAGACCAACTCGTTTCTGCCTTAAAGACCAGTGTCGTTACGGTTGGGTTCCTATGGGTGCTTCATTTGGTTCGACTCTTTTTACTTCAATCGCCTGGGTCTTGGGGAATACTACCTCGACGACTAGATGGTTTATTGGGAATAATTTCAGCACCTCTTGCACACAGCGGTTGGGGGCATTTATCAAATAATTCTATTCCGCTCCTTGCGACCATTTTCTTATTGATATACTTCTACCCGCGCATTGCTTCTCGGGCAATGGTGCTGATGTACGTGCTAACAGGAATAGCAGTTTGGTTGCTCGCACGAGGAGAAGGCTGGGGGGCAGACATAACCATCAGTCACGTTGGGGCAAGTGGTGTGGCTTATGCTTTCGTGAGCTTTTTGTTTTTCTTAGGTGTATTTAAGCGCTCAATGCAGAGCATTGTCGTCGCTCTAGTCATCCTCTTTTATTTTTCAGGAATGATTGCTGGAGTACTTCCCGATCAACTAAATGTGAGTTGGGAAAGCCACCTCTTAGGCGGGATTGTAGGAGCACTCGTTGCTTGGATGTTTAGAGCATCAGTACTCGATTACCGCAGTCCCGAACCCACTGAAGAATACGTTGACGCTCCATTTTTTGCAGCCGATACTTTTGCCTACACCAAGCGCGAACGAGAAGTTATAAGGCAACAAGCACTTGAAGCAGAACGGTTAAGGAAGAGCTTAGAAGAAGGAGAGCTTTAGTAAGTCTCGTTTACCTTCACTCTCATGAAGACATTTTTACATCTGTTCTTAGTTGGTTTTTCCTTGAGCCTGGTCTCTGCATGTGGTTTCACAAAAGATCTGCAAACGAGTCAAGCGGCATTATTAGCCGCAACGGGCAATGACATATCTATTTCTGAGAAACGAGATGTATTGGCGACAAGCATGGTTGGAATGATGCATGACGCAGTTGATCGCCTCAATCCAAAGCAAGGTGTTAAGTATGTGAAAGCTTTCGCCAAAACGAACGGACCAATAGTAGATACGCTTTCGGCGCAGATTATCAGAGGCCAGGCTAAGATGAGTGATGCACAGCGCATGTCATTCATGCTTCCAGTACTTACTAAGCCTTATGCAAAGGATGCGTTGACGCTTCTTCCGCGTTTTATAAAACGCTACAAGCAATACGAGGCGGTCATCAACATGACCAGTCAACTTAAAAGTGCGGTGCTTGGAAAGCTTGGAAACTCGTTAGGCGGTTTCGGCGAGCGCGATTTCCTCTTGGAACGACCGGTTGGACTCAATTGGGAGTGTGAGGAAGAAGGTCGTGCCCGCTGAGTTATCTGCATTGGTATCAAACCAAATTCTACCGCCTAAGCGTTGTACGGTTTTTTGCGCAATCGCCAAACCTACACCTGTACCTATGTACTCTGTTTTTGCGTGAAGCATCTGGAATAGAACAAAGACTTTATCCTGATACTCAGGGTTTATTCCGATACCGTTGTCTTGGACTTCAATTTGATAGAAATCCCCAACTTCTTTAACACGTACTTGCAGTTTCGTATCTACTTCTGGGTGCTTGAATTTTAAGGCATTCTCCACGAGTGCCTTCATCACATGACGGAGTAATTTGCCACCAGTTTGGATGACTGGCAACTCTGAATACGAAATCGTCGCCTTAGCTTTTTGAATACTTGTCTCTAACTCTGACTCGATAGTAGACATCAATCGATTAAGGTCAACATCAGAGATCTCTTTGTCTTCCCGAGCCACTGCGGCATAATGCATGAGTGAATCAAGAAGACGGTTAAGTCGAGAAACACCTTCAGTGACAAAGCCAAAATACTCTTGCCCATTTTCATCAAAAAGATGGGCATACTTACGTCTGATAAGACTAACGTAACTCCCGATTTGTCGAAGTGGTTCTTTAAGATCATGACTTGCTACATATGCAAACTGACGTAGCTCCTCATTGGCTTGCAGTAGATCGCGGTTGGCACGCTCTATTTCTTCATTCTTATCGATCAGTGTTGACTTGAGACTGTTCTCTCTGGTCAATTTTTCAATTTCACGTTCCTTCTTGCGCAAGGCCGCTCGCATGTCTAGGTCTGGCAAGTGACGACCGCGTTGTTCGTCTAAGAGCTTGAGCGCTTTGACTGTAGCGAGCTTTCGCACCTTGAGTGCAAGTTCGAAATTTCCAAGGCCTTCTTGGCTATCAGACATGAGGTTTAGTGCATCAACGACGAGTTCTGTCCGCCCAATTTTAATTGCAGCTTCAGCAGCTTCTTCAGAAAATTTGAATGCACGATCAAACGACTTTTCACTTATTGCAATTCGAGCTTGCACGAGACACGTCTTGGCCGTAGGTGGATAATCAGGTCCAGTTGCAAAGCTTTGCAATGCTGCCGTAACAAAATGGCGAGAGAGTTCAATCTCACCTTGTTCAAATTTGACAGCTGCTATTTCACCTAACACGATTCCTTGCTGATATGTCCATTCTAGACTTTGTGCAGCTTGAAGTGCCTCGGTCAGGTAAGCATTTGCTAAGGCAGGGTTTTTTGATCTATCGGCAGATTTTCCCAGTGCTAACGCCGCATGGTATGAAGATTCTACACTTCTAATCGCCTTCGATTCTTCAGCGACGAACTTGAAATACTTTTCGGCTTCGCGGTCGTTATTCAGCGCATGAAACACATGTCCAATCTCGAGGTGTGTTTCAATCACGACTGGCTTGCAATCGAGTTGCTCCGCTAAATCCATGGCTTCATAGCACATCCGTAACGAGATTGGATAGTTGCGATTGAGTCGACTTAAACGACCCAAAAGAGTCTTGGCCAACATTTCAACCTCTGGCGTATTAGAGCGCTTTGCCCACTTGGTTGCATCATGCGCATAATTGAGCGCAGCTGAGAGTTGGTTCTCTTGTTCGCAAAACAATGCATGAGAATACGCGAGCTCACCAAAGAGCTCTTGCTTAACATCTTCACTTGCAGTAGAAATTACTTCATCAGCTTTCGCTAAAACAACCGAAGTCTTACTGTCCTTAAGCTGTACGACTGTCGCAGCTAGCCCTACCCAAGCATATGGAAGGATACTTGAATCTTCGGGAACATCAGCGATGAGCGATTCGAAACATGTTTTAGCGAAAGCGAATTCTCCAAGTCTTCGTGAACAAAGAGCTTTTGTAAACCGAAGTTGTAGAGGATCGAGCTCGTCAGATCCTTTGATGCTATGCGTCTCGAGCTGTTCGATTAAGCGTGATCCTTGAATCCGCTGTTCGTCGTTAAAAGTGTAGGAGGCATTGAGAATGTAGATCTCAGCCATCAACAACTGGGCAGTAGCCGCTACTTCAGGAGCTTCGCCAGAGAGCAAAGCAAAATCTTTCGCAATCTGTGCGTTATTGAGTGCCTTCTTGAGTTGACGCTCCTTTAACAGAGTTGTACTCTGTTGAAGAAGACCTCTCAATTTGAGGTTCCCTCCTGTTGATTTGTTAGTAGTGTGTGCCAAGGTGTTGTTCAAGTGATCGCCGTTTAGGATGGACCTAAAGGGGTGTGTTCAATTCCACTTTGCAAAAAGTGCGCCGATAACCAAAAATCTGCGGGAGGAATGCACGAAATAGACCTTTTTCACCATAAAATGGATACTTTAGATGTATACCTTTGCCTTATGCAAGAACAGCACGAGCGCTTTTATTCGAACCACATTAGCCGTGATTTTCAGTTACAACGATTTGGATGGAGTGGCCGACCAATGATTGTTTTTCCTACTACACTTGGTAGATATCATGAGGCAAAAGATATGGGGCTGATTAAGTCAATTGCCCCCTTTATAGAAGCAGGGAAAGTGATCGTTTACTGTGTTGATACCTTGAATCACGAAAGTTGGTATAACAAGCAATTGCACCCTCGGGACATGGCTCGTACACAGGCAGCCTACGATAGAATGATCCGCCATGAATTGGTACCTATGTTACAGACTAGACATCACGCGGAAAAAGTAATCGCGGCTGGCTGCAGTTTTGGGGCGTACTCAGCGGCCAATTTTGCCTTCAAGTATCCAGAAGTAGTGAGCGACCTTATTGGAATGTCTGGTAGTTACGATATCAGTAGCTTCTTAAATGGCTACTATGACGATGAGGTATACTTCAATAACCCTGTAGACTTTATGAAAAAACCTAGTAATCCTGAGCTCTACAAAATGGGTATCATATTGGGCACGAGCGAATGGGATATCTGTCGTCCTGAGACGGTAAGGATGAGTAACCTGCTCAATGAAAAAGGCATAAATAACTGGCTCGATATGCGTGGTTGGGTAGAACATGATTGGCCACTTTGGAACGACATGTTCCCTAATTACTTGTCGAGAGTACTTGCCTGAATTAACGGTTAATCCTATTAACGTTGGGCAAATAAAATTTAATTGACAAGGAGGTGTGTCTATCTTTCCGCCTATGAAAAAAGTCGGTATCCTCTTTGGTCAAGAACGAACCTTTCCTGCTGCGTTTGTAGAGCATGGAAGAGCTGTTGCTCCTGCTAACGTACAAATTGAATTTGTCCGCATAGGTGAAGTACAGCAAGGGAAACTAAGTGATTACGATGTGATCATTGATCGCATTAGTCAGGATGTACCTTTCTATCGTTCAGCATTGAAGCACGCTGCATTGATGGGTACGGCCGTCATCAACAATCCATTTTGGTGGAGTGCTGAAGATAAGCTAAGTGCAAACGTTCTCGCGAAGGAAGTTGGAGTTCCTGTTCCTAAAACAGTATTACTCCCAAGTCGTCAACATCCAGACGATACCAATTCAGATTCGTTTACCAACCTTGAATATCCATTACCATGGGATTCAATATTTGACCATATCGGATTTCCAGCATTTATGAAGCCCAATACTGGTGGTGGATGGAAGCATGTATACAAGGTGCATACACCTGAAGAGCTTTGGTCAGCTTACAACGAAACTGGTCAGCTCAATATGCTTCTTCAAGAAGCTGTAGACTTCACGACATACTACCGTTGTTACTGCATTGGAGGGAAGCATGTACACATCATGCCTTATGAGCCTCGAAATGAATTTCATGAGCGCTACCTGACCGATGATGTTGTAATTGAAGCTAAACTCTTCAAGACACTCAAGGATTATGTTTTGCGTCTTTGTACAGCACTAGGGTACGACTTCAATACTGTTGAGCTTGCTGTGAGGGATGGTATTCCGTATGCCATTGATTTCACTAACCCAGCACCAGATGCAGATGTAAATTCTGTGGGACAAAAGAATTTTGACTGGGTTGTCAAGCATTCTGTCGATTATGCCATCGAACGTGCGAAAAAGCATAAAAAAGGTGCTGATAACCTTACATGGGGCAGCTTCATGAAGCGCTCTGTACAGGCTGATGTCACTCGCAAACCATTAAAGGTGGCTACAAAGAAGAAGGCTGCACCTAAACCAGCCGCAAAGAAGGCAACACCTACGAAACCGGTAAAAACAGCTAAGCCGGTTTCGAAAAGAGCGCCTACTAAAGCGGCCCCAGTGAAGAAAGCTGCTTCTCCTAAGGCCTCTGCTCAACCAGTTGTGCTTTCTGCGAAGGAAGCGAAAGCAAATACGAAAGAGTTGCTCACTCGATTGGGTAAGGTGCGTAAAGGTCAGAAGGATGATCTCAAGGTGATCAAGGGAATTGGACCAAAGCTGGAAGAAATTCTCAATGGCCTCGGAATCTGGACTTACGGCCAAGTGGCAAAAATGAAGGTTCGGGATTATGACCTCGTAGATTCTCTACTGACAACCTTCAAAGGACGTGGTAAGCGCGACCAATGGAGTAAGCAAGCAAAGCGCCTGAAGTAGGTGGCAATTTTTAACTGACTTGATTCTGAGTTAGCTCTTTTTTGAGAAAGGGCATGATTATTCGACTCTGACAGTATGCATCGTCTAGCCATCTTAGATATGAATAACGGGCATCCCAATCAGGGAATGCGCTGTATTCGCCAAATTGCAGCGGGATTCACCGATGCCGTTGAGGTTGTTGAATTTGATGTTCGAAACGGCGACGAGTTGCCGGGAACAGACTTCGACATTTACATAAGTAGTGGAGGTCCTGGTTCACCACTAGCAAGTGGTGAGAACTGGGAGCGTCGGTATATGAACATGCTGGATGAACTTTGGGCAATAAATAAGCATACAGACGATCCTCGCAAGAAGAAATACTGCTTTTTTATCTGCTTCAGTTTCCAGTTGGTGAGTCGGTACTTTTCTTCTGGAAGTATCACTCAGCGTCGTTCGATGAGCTTTGGGACCTTTCCTGTCCACAGCTCAAATGACGGAGATGTTGATGTCCTTTTCGAAGGGTTGAGCGACCCGTTTTACGTCGCAGATTTTCGTGATTTCCAAGTGGTTAGGGCAAATTATTCCTCACTAGGAGCGACTGGAGCGAGCATTTTAGCCTTTGAGAAGTACCGCCCTCATGTTCCTTATGAAAGGGCGATCATGGCGATACGTTGGAGTGATGAATGGGTTGGGACACAGTTCCACCCTGAGGCAGATGCGGAAGGATTAGTGATTCACTTCCAAGATGAGAAGCGCAAAAAGATAATCTTCGAAGAACACGGACAAAAGAAGTATGACGAAATGATGGAGCATCTAGCAGATGATGCAAAAATCAAGCATACCAACGAAGTCATTATTCCAGGATTTTTAAGACGGGCCATTAATGCCCTTGCGCCTCGTTCAAAAGTTTTAGCCGACTAAATTTTGAAAAAAAAATGGTCAGTTCACTTCTTTAAATACAAATGCTATCTTTTTTTACAGCCGAGAATGTGCATTTGCTCTATTAGATCTTTGGAGTTTTTAGCTACATTCTCTATGGATCAGATTAAGTTCATGCGAAGGAAATTTTTAGTCTCGCTCTAAGACTTACCTTCCGACAATCAATAGCCAGACACTTCGATCCCCCAACGTATGATTCCTGAGATTAGAGAAGCGTATAACCGAAATTTTACAGCTGAACAATATCAGGAGTTTCACGACCAGATTTATGAAGTGATAGGGGAGCATTCTACGTTTAGGTTGAGTGAAACGCCCATCTTTTTGCCTGCTAGTCTAGCAAAAGAGTTACTTGATAGCTGTGATCGTATAAGTAAAGTGATCGCCAATCCTGAAAATCTGGCTAAGACTTCTTCGGCAATTAGAGAACCGTATTGGAGTATTTCTGGCGATCCTGAAAAGCCAATCTTTCTGCAATACGACTTCGCTCTCTGCCAGACCGATGAAGGCATTAGGCCCTGGTTAATTGAGCTACAAGGCTTTCCCTCACTTTACTTTTTTCAGGCAGACTTAGCTCGCGCCTTTCGGCAAAACATGGGGGTTCCAGAAGGCTTTAGTTCTTTTTTTAATGGTTTTGACGAAAGTCAGTATGTCAATCTGCTGAGGGATGTGATCGTTGGAGACCATGAACCTGAGCAAGTGATTCTACTTGAAATTGAACCTGCTTTGCAGAATACTAGAATCGATTTCCGCGCGACAAAAAACATCATTCAATTAGAAACGGTAAGCCTAGAGGAATTAGAGAGAGAAGGGAAGAAGCTCTTTTATCGTCGTGAAGGACGCGTCATTCCAGTCTCCAGAATCTACAACCGGGTAATTCTGGATGAACTTTTGACGAAGACTGATACCAATTATGCCTACACGTTCACCGAGGATATTGATGTAGAATGGGCTGGACATCCAGATTGGTTTTTGCGCATTAGTAAGCACACCTTGCCAGTCATAGGTCACCTGCCTAACGTTCCTGAAACAACCTTTGCGAACGAATATGTTCCAGGTGCTTGGGACCTCTCTAAGTACGTGTTGAAACCACTTTTTTCATTTAGCGGTGCTGGTGTGAATATTCACCCAACTGAAAATGATATTGCTGCTTTGGATCGCCCTCAGAACTGGATCTTACAGAAGAAAGTGGCGTATGGGCCAGTCTTAGAGACACCGACTGGTCCTGCAAAGTGTGAGGTTCGCATGATGCTCATATGGAAGCCAGGCGATGAGCTTCCGACGGTAGTAAATAACCTTGTTAGAATTACAAAAGGCGAGTTGACAGGCGTTAAGTATAACAAAGAAGCTACATGGGTAGGAGCGAGTGTAGCAATGCACCGCCTCTAGCATTTATACTCCGGCGACTCGGTAATAGATTAGATTCCAGCCCCCGTTAAGGCGAGCAAATCTTCGTTCAATCCTGTATTTGCCGGTACGTGCTTTAATTTCTTCCACGTACAAATCCTCGGTCAGCGACTGAATTTCTTGAACGAAGTCAGGGTTGTCTACCATGGTACGATGCATCACCCAGTCCTCAAGTTGGTAACGGAGATCTTTTGCCGTTCCTGCACTATCCTGAACGTAATTCCCTTTCAGCGGCCATGAAATCCGCTCGATTTGGAAGAGGCTATCTGCGTGAAACCTCGCGTAAAACGTTGCAAAATCCTCTGTTTCCGTTCCCTCTCCTTCGATTTGAACCGCTTGATCGGAAGGTATTCCAGTCTTACATGCAAATAGTAGCAAAACTACCGTTGAACATAGTAGAAATGTGCTGGTAATCTGTCTTTTGTACATAGGGTAAATATCTATTTGTTGGAAGGGTTTTTGCTTCAAAACTAAAGAATCAGTTTCTCGAGCCGGCATGATCACCGCTTTAGAACGGTTCTCACTGCCAGATTCGCACGTTTTCTTATCGGTAAAATTAGTCCAATGACTTTACGCCTCCTCATTCTCAGTTTCTTAGGACTTCTGATTACTTCAGAAGTATTAGCTCAATGTCCGTCAGGCAGGATAAGAAATGAAGCTACTGGAAGTACTCGTGACCTGGAATTGTGTACTGGTGATGGGCTGCCCGATGAGATTACGTTTCAAACAGATTTTCAGGTAAGCTCATCTGTTGCGGTAATCATTACGGACAAGCAAGGAGATATTTTAGCAAGTCAGGTCGGATTGACCTACGATTTCGAAGGCCTTGCAAATGGTGAATGTCAAGCTTTTGTACTCAGCTATACTGGATCATTGACGGCAACAATTGGAGAAAACGTTTACTCAGCAGATCTGTCCTCAGACTGTTTTGAGCTTTCAGACAATTCGATTGATGTAGAGCATAGTGCTCCTGTAGCCGGTTCGATTACAGATAACGACGGCCTGTCCTTCGTCCCGCTTTGTGTAGGTGACGGCTCATCTGATTACATCAGTTATGAAGTGACAGGAGATGACGCAGATCGATATGTTTATCTCATTGTAGATGTCAATGGCAACGTTGAAAAAGTTGATTACAACGATTACGAAAATTTTGAATTTCGGGCGCCAGGTACGAGCTATGTGTATGGCTTGGCGTATAGTGGCGACTTACGTATTCGCAGAGGTCAGAACATCTTTACAGATCAACTAGTAGACGGTTGTTATGACTTAACCGATGATTTTATCACCATCCAGCGTAGCCAGGTGGAAGGCGGTCGTCTTCGTGTAGATGGTGAAGAACACATCGATGTTGATTCTACAACTTCTCAAGCTCCACTCATAGATCGAACGTCTAGCTCGACCTCTCCATTCATCTATGTCATTATAGATCAATCAAGAATAATCCGTGGATTCAGCCAGGGGCCTCGTGTAGACCTATCGTTTCTTCCAGCTGGCAAGTACTTCATCTATGCATATGGATACACGGGTACAATCCAAGCAGAAATAGGTCAGCGATTATGGGATTCTGGAGTGCGCTTTGCCAGCCAGTGTTTTTTGATGAGCGATAATGCCATCGTTGTTACAAAATCAACTCCTGCAACGACCACTGCTACCTGCACGGCTCAAGCTGGCGAGATTAGCGCAGTGGCAAGTCCAGTGATGCTGCAAAATGGTATAGCTAGAGTTGAAGCTGTAGTTGATGGTAGCGCTGTTGTTCCTTCAAGTTATGACTCCGTCTTCTTTCTTACTGTTGGACCTTTAGAAACGATCATAGCGCTAAGTATTACAAGTCCCAATTTTTCAGTGAACAGTCCAGATACATTCAATGTATTCTACCTAAATGCCGAAGTAACAGATTCAGGATCGCCTGACTTTGTAGATCTCAGCTTGATTCAATTTGGGGTTACAACCATAGGTCAAATTGCTACTTCGATTATGGACAATGGTGTTTGCGCAGACCTCACCATTCCTGGTGCTGAAGTAATTGTATTGCCTGATCCGACGGTTTGTACGGCATTTGCTGGTAGCTCTTTTCCTGTTGAGCCGACTGTCGAACTCATGAATGGAGAAGCCACCATTGAAGTGCTTCCAGATGGTAGCGCGTCATTGCCTGCTGATGCTGAACTCACCTATGTACTCTCTCAAGGATTTGACCAAACAATCATAGGATTGAGTGATACTCCTACGTTCACCGTTACCGCTGCTGGGTCTTATGCGATTCATGCACTAGTTGCAGAAACTTCAGATCCTACGAGCTTAAATTACTTAGATCGAAGTGCATGGGTAAGCAATGCAATCACGATTTTTGATGCGTTTGATGCAATCTTCGCTGAAGGAATTTGTGCAGATCTAGACCTCTTTGGCGCAGGCATTCAAGTTACTTCAGGTAGCAGTTGTGCAGCTTTTTCAGGTACCGTAACCGCAGCATCAGACACTGTCTTTATTTCTGGTAGTATGGTGCGAATTTCAGCAACCCCAGATGGCAATGCTGTGGTTCCAACAAACTTTGACCGCACCTACGTTTTGAGTTTTGGCCCCAACAAAATTGTACAGGCAATCTCAGCCATCCCTCGTTTTGATATAATGGATGAAGGGGAGTATTACATCCACGCTTGGGTAGGAGAATTTACCGATATGCAGTCTGTTGACTACGTAGACCTCGCAGCTATCCGACAAGGCATTGCGCCAATCAGTGATATTATTCTCCAAATCCAAGGCTCAGGAATCTGCTCAAGCATTGATGAAGAGGGTACGCCTGTAGTTGTAGAACGAATCATTCCATCGCTTGCTTTGCAGTTGCGTCCTACTCAAGTAGGTGGATATCTGCGCATTGGTAATGCATATGCTGCTCAGGCGCAAAGCGGGCAACTACAGTTGACCGACCAGGTAGGCCGAGTGATTACAAGTAAGCGTGTAACGCTATCTACTCAACCTCAGACCTTCGAAATAGAAGTGCTAAATGCTCCTCAAGGGGTGTATTTCTTAAGCCTAATCGGAAATGTGGATGGAGTAATCGCTACTCAGGGGTTGTTACTCAACTAAGCATTCCGCGGCTCTTATTCATAGACATCGGTAGTACTAAAAGCTAGCTGATCTTTAAAATCAGAATGTAAATAGGAGTACTATTCTTCTGCTTTGAGGTTTTAATCTACTTCTAAGCTTAGGATGAACAGCGCTCAATGGCCTCATCTATTTTTGCAATCCACACTTCTGGGCCGTCGCCCTTGTAGTTCAACTCACAAGGATTAGTGTTTTCGTTGCCCGGTAATAGTAAAATGGTGGGGAATGTACCTCCTGAATTATATCGTTCTGCCAGCTCTACATTCGCTGCAGTCTCTTTCTTTGGAAGCATGTTTCGCTTCTTTGCTGGAAAGTCTAGGTATAAGATCACAATTTGATCCTTCACAACTTCCGCGAAGGCCTCATCGACAAGTACTTCTTTTTTGAACTGTTGGCAGGGAAGACACCAATCTGAACCCGAGAAAACCATTAAGATCTTCAGGTCATTTGTTTTTGCAATCTTCTTTGCTGCCTTCATATTTGTCGTCCAAATAAGGCTGTCGAGATCGGTAGTGACTTCCGTAACTGCTGATGGAGTTGTAGACGAGGATGTTCCTTGGCTAGTTGAACAGGCCAAGCCAAAGAATAGTAGGCCTGTAAAAAGGAAGATCATTCGCATAAAACGAAAGTAAGTGGTTTGACACCCACTAATCCCTTATGCGGTTGTTAAACCTTTTTCTGAGGATAGATGTGTCTAGCAATTTCCAACCCTGATTAGCATTCAAAACGAGGCGCGCTTCAACCTTTTGGATCAGGGTGTGATTTACTACATATTATTGAGGATCTCCTGATACTTCATTGCTTCTGGCGACCTTCCAGCGATATTGATAGCTGCTTGAATATCGGCTTTACCACCAGCAACATCTCCAATCGAAGCCCGAATAGATCCCCTTTGCTGAAGCAGATCATGACGTTCTGGGCGTAATTGCATCATCTTATCATAATCTCCAAGCGCTTCATCCATCTTGCCGATGGTGTAATAGAGGAGCGATCGATTCAGATACCCATTGAAGTTGTCAAGTTTCGGGTCAGCGGCTTCGTTTAGACCAATTCCTTTATCAAAGTCGGCTTCTGCTTCGGTATATCTGCCTGTTTTGGCGAAAGCTGCACCTCTATTAATGTAGAGTTCACCAAGTGTAGACTCGACAGTTATTCCTGCCGAATATTGTGCGATGGCTTCAGCATCTCGACCACTATCGAAATATAGTTTGCCCAAAGAGTTGTGATAGCTCCCTTTTTTGGGATCGACTTCAATGGCTTTCTTGAACAGGCCAATAGCCAGGTCTAGTTCGCCTTCTTCTCTCAAATACATCGCGAGGTTGCCATGTGCAGTGCCTGCCTTTGGATAGAGTTTTCCTACGTGCGCCCAAAGCGTCCCTCCATTTCGCCAAATCTTTGTCTGTTGAAAGGCGGTAACCGTTAGCACAAGTAAGTATACGCCGACACCAACTTGGAGTCCTTTTTTGACGTTTGTATTAGCTGAAACTCGTTGAAAGAGGTACGCCATACCCCAGAATAATCCGAAGTACCCAACGTAAGTAAACCTGTCTGCGAGATACCCTTGTCCAGCTCCGAGGACCTGAAGCATAAACATCACATTGACGGTGAAAAAAAGGAGCGTGAAGGTGATTCCTTTCCACTCTTTACTGTAGCTAACGAGCATAGCCCCGATAGCTGCGACGACGACTCCGAAAGAAAGGTAGGCTTGTATCGGCAACTTGCTCGGATACGGATATAATGGAGACATTTCATAAGGTATAATCGCCTTGACAATGTAGACTGCGTAGGCATATGCGCCTACGGCTAAGCGATCCACGAGACCATAATTCGTTGCATCGGAAAGACTTCCATCACGTCCTAAAAAGTAGACACCAAGAAGCCCAAAAACGAGACTCATCAGGAAGTAAGGGGCTTTCGCCAAAACGGGGTGTGCAGTAAAACTAAAAGGCGCTCCAATCTTAAATTTATCATCCCGGAGATAATCAAGACAGATCATCGAAAGTGGCAAACTCACCGCTTGGATCTTAGAGAATAGAGCAAGTATAAACAGGCCTGCCACACCCCAGTGCCAGCTTGTTTTTTTGCCTGATTGGCGGTGCTTCTCATACAGAAGCAAGGCACCAAAATAGAAAGCAGTAAAGAGCACATCTTTACGTTCTGTAACCCAAGCCACACTCTCTACACGGAGCGGATGAATGGCAAATAAGCACGCGAGAAGTGCTGCTGGAATTTGATCTAATTTGAGGCGCCGTCCAAGGAAATAGACCAAAGCTACGTTGAGCAGGTGCAGCCATAGATTGTTGAAGTGATACAAGCCGGCCTTCGTTCCTACGATGGCATATTCGACTGCAAAGGTGAAAATCGGCAGCGGGTTATAGTTGCCAATTACTGTCTCTGTAAAAATGGTCTTCAGGTTGAACGTGGTCACGCCTTGATTCTCAAGAACGTTTACGTCATCATCCCAATTGACGAAGTCGAAGCCCATTGTTTGGCCAAAAACGACAAGCGTAAGCACGAGGGCTGGCAACAGAAATTGCCACTCTGGACGACTCGTTTGTAGCACCTGAGAGGAGGTGGTTTCTGAAGCGGTAGACAGCTTCTTTTTTTTCTTTTTACTTGCCATGGTGTGGGGTAGAGCTGAAGGCATATACTGCTTACGCCAAAACTAGTCTACACGTTACGAGAAGGCCAAGCGGAGAAATTTGATCGGGGTGTTGATCAGCTGGGATAGAGCTTCTAGCTAGGGCGGATTTTAGGTGATTAACTGATCGTAAATTGCTTATATGAGATTGGTGGCAATTTGGATTTTAGGTTATCAACTGATCGCATATTGCTTATATGAGATTGATGGGGATTCGGATTTTAGGCGATTAACTGATTGCATATTGCTTATATGAGATTAGAGCCTCCTACGGCCGTAATTCGCGGAAACACCAACAGCTTCCATTTCTCACCCAAGGCACCTAAATCAAAGGCCGTATCCGCTGCACCTGAAAACCCAATTCTCTAACCCGGCCAGCTGTTACACTACCTACACACCAAATATCGAAAGGGTGATCTTGATCTATTTGCGTCAATACCGCTTCCGCGCTCAGCGGACTTGTCAGGTAGTACACCTCAGCGATTGGGGCGCCGGCATGCTTGTTGATGATCGACCGATAGACGCTTAGCGTTTGCGCAGAAACTTGATCTCCTAACCGTCTTTCTACAGACCTACGACTGTTCGCCGCTTGGAGAAAGGTCACAGTAGGTTTTGTGGCCGCGCAGTGGGTTTTGGCGAAAGCTGAAGCCGTAGTAGCAGGCTCACCATCTCCGACAAAATCAACTTTAAGTCCAGCTTCAAGCCAAGCATTCGCAGTTCCTTCACCAACGGCCGCGAGTTTGAAGAAGCCATTCGTCCCATGCAGGCGCTTTCCGTCGCGTTTGAGCTTGTCTTGCCCAAGCAGAAATTTCACACCTCGTGGGCTGTACGCGAAAAGCCACTCGGTAGGCTCTATTTGCTCAACAACAACAGGCTCGAACGTGAGCATGGAGTGTCCACTTACGTCAAAACCTTCCCCTTGTAACTGCGCAAGAAGAGGCGAGTCTTCAGCCAAGGGGCGAGTTATAAAAAGCCTGCGTGACATAGGAGCTATGCAGGTATTTCGGCCGTCAATGCATCATACATCTCATCGACCAAGCCATCAAAAGTGCTTAAGCTGAATCGTTTCCGAATCACCTTGTCTCCGAGTTTAGGTGCAAATGCTGCGGTGAAATTATAGCCCATGTCGTGTGCAACACAGTGTGCACCGAGCGGTAAGTGACAGCCTCCATCAAAGCGCTTGAGAAGGGTGCGCTCTACGTTGGTGCAAGTGGAAGTAGCTTGATCGTGCAATTTTGCCATGATTCTGCGTGTCTCAAAATCATTTTCACGACACTGATAAGCAAGTACGCCTTGAGCAGGAGCTGGTACAAATTCACGCGGGTGAAGTTCACTCACCACCAAGTCACTCACATCGAGATTTAAGCGGGTGATGCCAGCAGCAGCTAAAATGATTGCATCGAATCCTCCATCTCGAAGCTTTTGAATGCGAGTAGGCACGTTGCCACGAATGTCTTCTGTGGTTACATCTGGGCGTAAGTCAAGCAATTGTGCTTTTCGGCGAGCACTTGAGGTGCCCACTTTTGCTCCACTCGGAAGTTGCCAAGGCTTATCGTCTACTGCTACATCTTTCCGCACTAGAATCCAGTCAGTAGGATTTGCACGTTTACTTACACCTGCGAGCACCAATCCAGGTGGCATGGTAGTAGGTAAATCCTTCATCGAATGCACGGCTACATGTACGTCTCCTCGGAGCAGGGCATCCTCTAATTCCTTGGTAAAGAATCCCTTCCCTTCAAGTTTGTCGAGGGATAGGTGCTGAATCTTGTCCCCTTGAGTCTTGATGATTTCCAATTCAGATTGGACCTCGTGCTTAGCCAGTTCTGCTTGTAAAAAGTGCGCTTGCCAGAGGGCCAGCTTACTTCCACGGGTGCCAATTCGAAGGATAGGATTTGTAGCCATGGTGTAAAGGTAAACGTCTTCTCTTGCTACATCCTCGAAAAGCTGTCAAGGACACGTACCTTTACATTAATATGCAGTTTACCGTCCAGCAAATAGCCGACTTACTCGGTGGAACCATTGAAGGCAATCCTGATGCGATTTTGCACACTATTGGCCGAATTGAAGATGCTGGGGAAGGTGAACTTGCTTTTCTGTCGAACCCGAAAAAGTATGCTGATTATGCGTACGATTCGGATGCAACGGCCCTTTTAGTGCCCAAGGACTTTGAGGCTGCGAGGCCTTTCAAAGCGACGGTAGTGCGCGTTGACAACGTACAGGAAGCAATCGCTGGCTTGCTACGGATGTATGCGGCGACCATCCCGCAGCCGAGCCCAGGCGTCGACCCGAGTGCTTTTGTGCATGATTCGGCAAGTGTACATCCAGGCGCTCATGTTGGTGCATTCGCCTATGTAGGTGAAAATGCCACAGTAGGTGAAGGGACAATCCTAGAGCCTCAGTCCTTTGTTGGATCTGGGGCATCACTAGGTGATAACTGCCTCCTACAGACAGGTGCTCGCTTGTTACATGGATGTGTGGTGGGGAATCGCGTTCGCTTACTTGCCAATTGCGTAGTCGGAACGGATGGCTTCGGTCATACCCGTGAGGCAGATGGTGCGTGGATCCGCATTCCGCACCTGGGCAACGTCTTGATCGAAGACGATGTGGAGGTGGGTGCGTGTACAACGATTGATCGTTCGATTACAGGAAGCACCATCTTACGTCGAGGCGTGAAGCTCGACAACTTGGTTATGGTCGCTCACAACGTGACGATCGATGAGCATACCGCCGCAGCGGCGCAAGTAGGCATCGCCGGTTCGGCCAAGCTCGGTAAGCGTATTCAGTTAGGCGGACAAGTTGGTATGGCGGGTCACATCGTCTTGGCCGATGGAGTAGAGGTTGCCGCGCAGAGTGGTCTCAAAGATTCCATTTTGGAGGAAGGGAGCAAGGTCTTCGGTTCACCTGCCAAACCTTTCCGCCAATGGGCCGCTGAGCAGAGTTCTATCCGTCGCATCCCGAAGATGATGGAGCAGATTAAGGAGCTGAAAAAAGAGCTGGAGGCATTGAAGAAGGGGAGTGGGGTGGTGTGAGTAATGCGGACGGTTACGAAATACTCCCCCCATAGTTTGCGTCTTGACTTATAACCCGTCGGTCAATTAACTTAGGACCTACCCGAAGGAGCTTCTAAGGGGTACGTCCAAAGTTT
>CALDTK010000059.1 GCA_937924035.1 uncultured Saprospiraceae bacterium
TCCTCAAGATGGTCCAGAACTCATGACAGCTTTCGCCAAAACCAATAAGTTCAACTTCCCGTATCTCTACGATGCAACGCAGGAAGTTGCTCGCGCATACGATGCCGCTTGTACACCCGACTTTTTCCTCTTCGATGGTGACATGGAACTCGCTTACCGCGGACGTTTTGACGAAAGTCGCCCCAACTCAGGAATCCCAGTCACGGGAGTAGATATGCGCAACGCAATCGACAAAGTCCTCAACGGTGAGTCCATCAAAGAGGCAGATCAAAAGCCTAGCGCAGGCTGTAGCATTAAGTGGTTGGAATAGAGAATTGTCAAGTGATAATGTCACGACGCTAAGCTCGCCTTCAGCTCGTGAACCTGTCCTGCGAACCACCGGTTCGCAGGTCTACTTGCGTCCACAACGCACGTCTCTAAAAGCATCTCACATCTCACATCCCGAGACCAACACACTTCCATTCCATTGAATCAATAGGCGCCTCCATCCGACTCATCGGATACGAATAATGCCACCACTCCGAATTAGTACGCTTCCATCCAAAGCTCTCCATCAGACTTAGAATTAGTTCCCTATTACTTCGGATAGGCTCCTTGAATCCGATAGTAGCCCGATGCCAGGCCTCCCCTCCAAAATAGTCATAACCTGTCCCCATGTCGAGCGCCTCACCGGTTGATAATTCTATGATGGTGAGGTCCACAGCCACGCCTTTGTTGTGCTGGCTTCCCTTTCTGGGGTCAGCTACATATCGGCGGTCAGGAACCTTGTTCCATAGTCTCCATTGAACTGGCAGCGGACGGTAACAATCGAACATTTTTAATCCCAATCCTCGCTTGCGCAGACTGTCCTGCACCTCAACTAAGGACCTTGCTGCGGCTGGACGCAGGAAGCACCGACCACAATCGTACATCGTCTCTCCAACGAAATTCGAGTCGGTTGCATAGCGTAAGTCAAGCACAAAAGTGCTGTCCAAACGAATCAATTCGGTCCAGGCAGAAGTGTCATAATCTGGCGGCAGAGCTTTCTCAATAGTATGACTAAGCACCGTATCGCTTACTGGTTGCTCATATACCTCAAGGATCTTGGGCGAAGATTCTGAAGCTGTTGACCTACAGGCAAGCACAACTAACATCATTCCGAAATAGAGAAGGATTCGCATTATCGATTTTGAGTTTCTCGCACCAAGAGTAGCCCATCACTCATTGGAAGCATAAGTGTTTCCCAGCGCGGATTCTGCGCCAGCTCAAGGGTAAACTCTCTAAGTAAAACTGTAGTCGCCCGGTTCTGATCTGGATCAATGACCTGTCCGTCCCAAAGCACGTTGTCAAAGAGTACATATCCTCCTGGGGAAAGGCGCTCAGTGACAAGGTTGAATTGCCTTCGGTAGTCGTCTTTTTTCGCATCGAGGTATACTAAATCATATGGTCCTTCCAAGGTAGGTATGACTTCGTTCGCATCACCAATAATGAGTTGTAGCCTTTCGGCAAAACCACAGAGTGCAAAGTGCTCCTTGATGATTCCTTCTTGTTGGTCGTTAACCTCAATCGTTGTAACGAGCCCACCTTTTTCTAGCCTTTCGGCAAAACAGATTGCACTATATCCGGTAAACGTTCCGATTTCCAAGACCTGTTTTGGCGCAAGCCACTCAACAAGCCAACTCAAAAATCGACCTTGCATATGTCCCGTTAGCATCTGCGGTGAAAGGGTGCGCAAAAAGGTATTGCGTTCAATCTGCTTTAAGTAAGCTGGTATTGGTGATGCCCTCTCGTCAAGGTATGCTTGCAGTTTGTGGCTTCTTCTCATGCTTCAGGTTGCTTGACTGTGAGCTTACGCTTTCTTCGTCGCGAAAGTATAGGGTGCGCCATCACGGCTGCAAAAAGTAGTAGAGATCCAAGGTAGAATTCTGGACGGAGCACCTCATATTGCTTCAAAATGATTGCTGCAAGTATGATCCCATAAACGGGTTCTAAACTAATCGCGAGGTTGGCGGAAAAAGCACTTAGCTGCCTTAAGCTTCTGGTATTGAGCAGATATGCCAAGACAGTGCATCCGAGCACAAAAACCGCTAGAATAGGCCAGTCCGATGCGATCGGCCAAAAGGCCGGAGCTCCCATGTCAAACTTCTTGAGTAGTGGATAGCCGATACTCAAAAAAGCGAATGCCGAAGCCATTTGAATAGCTGACATATCTACTGGCTGCACCTGAGAAACGTAGCGTTTATTGAGGGTTGAGAAAATAGCGGCCAATAGCGCCGACAACATGCCGACGGCAATGCCTGAGTGGTATTTGGTATCCACCACACCAATAATGAGTAGCATGCCCGGAATGACAAGTGCGCCAAGTCCTACATCTAACCAATCGAAGCGCTTTTTTAAAAGTACCGGTTCGATGAGAGAAGTAAGAAGAGAGGTCGAGGCAAAGCAAATAAGTGCCACAGAAGCATTCGCCAGTTTGATCGCTCCGTAAAAAGTAATCCAGTGAAGGGCGATGATACAGCCAATACCTGCAAGTGCAAAGTAGGTCGACTTTGGTGGTGCTAATCGTTTACGACGTGCCAACCAAACCAGCGGGATAAAACAAAGTGAGGCTAGGCCAACGCGCCACCATACCAGTGGTAATGCTGAAAGACTTAGCATCTCACCGAGCACTGCTGTTAGTCCATATAGCAATACAGCAATATGCAATTCGATGTATGCGCGTTTCACAAGGGTAAAGATGTTAGAAATGCCGGCTTTGCATTTCACTTTCAGACATCTTGGCTAAATGAGTTAATGTAGACCCAAACACAAGGAAATCTGGACCAGAAAGTCGGCCTCCCCTGTACATCGCAGCAATTCTGATTAAGAAGCGATTTGGGCATTCTAACAGCGTTCCTACTAGCATCCCACTTCTCACAGTCGTGAAGCTGACGATATCAAATCCCAAATCATGAGCGCGCCTTCCATTTCTTATAAAGCTCCCGCCAAGTAACAGGAATAATGTTCTCCTTTTTAAGCAAATCAGCAAAATGCTGAGAGCTGAAATAGTCAAAATCTTCTTGCCGCCATGCCGCACCAAACGCCTTTTGAGGAGCAGCCGCCGCTTGAAATTCGGCGTTATCGTATGCACAATGTAAGAGCAAAACCGAGACCCCTTCTCCTAGATTTGTTAGGGCCTCATCATAGGTTGCTACAAAGTTTCCTTGTGCAGTATCAGGGGCCATCAGTACCCTATCTACCACCATATCTTTTGGAGTGACATATTTGGCCAAATGCTGGCTCATTCCGGTTAACGATTCACGGTCGATTAAAGTGGGGAGATCATAGTCTCGCGCCACATTAAGATAGGCTTGAAAGAATGCCTCCTCGGTGTATACCAGACAACCCATGTGCGAATCCAAATGTGTGGGATTGATACCCATACGCTTGGCTTGCTCTACTTGCCGACGTAATTCTAATTCAACTTCTGCGGCAGTGGCTGTTTCAGCCATTTCATGACAAAGGCCATGGAGGTAGTGGTCTTCATCTAGCAAACCACTAACGGAGTCGCGGCCGATTGGCCCCCAGCGGTAGTTCGACCATTCGCTGGTGAGCGTTAAGTGAAGACCAAGGTCAACGTCAGGATGAGTTTTGGCGAAAGCTGCGACTTCTGCAACCCAAGGGGTGGGCATCATAATGCTTGCAGAAGTAACGTGGCCGTTTGTTAAGGCCTCAAAACTTGCAGCATTAACGCTATGCGCCATGCCCAAGTCATCGGCATGAACAATGAGTAATCTCGCGCCTTCCGGGTAGCCAAGTTTGTCGGCGAGGGTCTGTCCTAGTAAAATACTGCTGTAAGCAAGTAGGGCACAAAGGAGGGTAGTACAACGCATACCTAAAGGTAGCTTTTCCTTAGCCTTCATTTTCTTTATGCCGACTTGCTCTTCAAACGAATGACAGGGCAAACAATCTCCTCCAAGCTGATACCACCGTGCTGGAAGGTGTTCTTGTAGTAGTTGTGATAGTGATTGTAGTTGTTCGGGTAGAGGAAGAATTTATCCTCTTTGGCGAAGATGTAGCTTGAGCTAACGTTAGGCGCAGGTAGGCCTGCATCTGCTGGCTTACGAACCTCTAATACATCGCGCTTTTCATACGTGAGGTTACGTCCTAGCTTATAGCGTAGGTTAGTGGTCGTCTCACGATCTCCAACCACTTTACTCGGGGAGTTAACGCGGATGGTTCCATGATCGGTGGTGATGATGAGTCGGACGGGACGATCAGCAATTTTCTTCAACGCACCCCAGATAGGTGAGTGTAAGAACCAGCTTTTGGTCAAAGATCGGTAGGCCGATTCGTCGCCAGCTAGTTCTTTTAGCACTTCCATTTCCGTACGAGCGTGACTTAGCATGTCGATGAAGTTATAGACCACGACACTTAGGTCATTGTTGAGCAAATCGAGTGCTTTTTCTTCGAACTCCCTGGCCTTTGCAATCTGGGTAATCTTGGTATAAGAATGCTTGACATCCTTTCGCACTACGCGCTTTAGCTGTTCGGTAAGGAAAAAGCCCTCGTGCATGTTTTTACCGCCTTTTTCGTTGTCATTTAACCACTTGTCTGAGAAAGTTTTTGCAATCTGGGCAGGCATCATTCCTGCAAAAATCGCATTACGTGAGTACTGGGTACTTGTCGGCAGAATAGAGTAAAAAGTCTCTTCCTCTTCAATGGTAAACAGCTCAGAAATGATAGGCTTCAGAATCATCCATTGATCAAAACGGAGGTTATCGAAGAGTACCATTACCGTAGGCATGTCATCGCTTAAATGCGGTAACACTTTTTGGCGCATGAGCTCATGACTAAAGGTTGGTCGCTCGTTATTCGGGCGTTCCATCCAATCGAGATAGTTTTTGACGATATATTTTGAAAATTCACCGTTGGCTTCTTGCTTTTGCATAGCAAGGATATCGGCCATTCCTTCAGCATTGCTGCTGTCAAGACGTAATTCCCACCCAATAATTTTCTTGTAAATCTCAACCCACTCTTCGTGGTCTGGTCCCGAGTTAATTTCCATGAGCAATTCTCTGAATTGCTGCTGGTATTTAGTAGAGGTCTGTTGTCGCACCAGGTCTTTACCCTCTGTAAGCTTTTTAAGCGTGAGTAATAGTTGGCTGGGCTTGACAGGCTTGATTAAGTAGTCTGCAATCTGTCCACCGATGGCTTCTTCCATGATGTTTTCCTCCTCTGACTTTGTAATCATGACGATCGGAAGGTTGGGGCGGGCTGCTTTTATCTCAGGAAGAATGTCTAACCCTGATTTCCCAGGCATGTTCTCATCAAGAAAGACTACATCAAAGTCAGCATGCTCTTGTGCCTCTTCAAGCGCATCGTGCGCGTTGGTCACCGTAGTGACATCGTATCCACGTTTTTCAAGATAAAGTAGTTGAGGCTTGAGGAGGTCAATTTCATCATCTGCCCAAAGGATACGAAGGTTGGTCATGTGCGGTGTGATTATCTATAAAAGAGACGTGCGGTTTTGAAGTTGCGCTTTCGCTAAAACTTAGATTAGGTTTCCTTTCAACGCTTTATATCGATCCTCGGTGCATATCAGAAGCATTTTTTCTACGGAACTACCGATTCAGTGTAGTAAAAGGCCTCATTAAGCCACCTAGCACTGCACAAATAGCGAAATTAGTTAGCCTTCACCCTGCAAGTGTGTAGTTTTGCCCTGAGCATAATGCCTACTGATCTTGGCAGCTCTTTTAAGCCTCCAATCGATATGCCTCTCCATCCCCATAAAATTGTGAATGACCCTGTATATGGGTTCATAGCTATTCCGAGAGGGCTGGTGCTTGAGATTGTTGACCACCCATGGTTTCAAAGGTTGCGTCGCATTAAGCAACTCTCACTTACACATTATGTGTACCCCGGAGCGCTGCATTCACGATTTCAGCATGCTTTAGGTGCGTTACACTTAATGACAGAGGCGGTTGAAAGTCTGCGCACAAAGGGCATCGAAATAACAGACGAAGAACTTGAAGCGGTTCAACTCGCGATTTTGCTTCATGACATAGGGCACGGACCTTTTTCACACACTTTAGAAGGGGATATAATCCCCACGAGTCATGAGTCATTGACGTTATGCTTCATGCGGGCTCTAAATGATCAGTTTGGAGGGAAGTTGAGCCTGGCTATTGATGTATTTACAGGAAAGCATTCCAAACCTTTTCTGCATCAGCTAGTCAGCGGCCAATTAGACATTGATCGGCTCGACTATTTGAATCGTGATACCTATTTCACAGGTGTGAGTGAGGGCGTTATAGGTTCAAAGCGAATCATTAAGATGTTGCATGTTGTTGATGGAGAGCTCGTTGTCGAAGAAAAGGGCATTTATTCCATTGAAAAATTTCTTATTGCAAGACGCTTGATGTATTGGCAGGTGTATTTGCATAAGACTGTTCTTTCTGCAGAACTAATGTTAAAGGAGGCTTTAAGTCGCTTAAAAGAGGTTGTTAGGTTGGGAGATCCTTCATTTGGAGTTAGTGATGCATTAAATTTTTTCCTCATTCGGGATGTGGAAACATCGCATTTTGAGGATCCGACAGGTGACATGCTCAACAAATTCGCTGTTTTGGACGATTTTGATATTGTTTCTTCCTTAAAAGGGGGGGCATTCTCTAAAGATCCATTACTTAAGTATCTTTGCGTCAGCTTGTTAGATCGAAAGTTGTTTAAACTCAAGTTTTCAAGCGAGCCAATCAATCAAACTGAGGTTGTGACCTTGAGAAGCCAAGCGCGTCTTAAATTCGCAATTGAGGGGGACCTCGCCAAACACCTAGTGATATATGGTGTTGAAAGTAACAGTGCCTATGTGGCAGAGCAAGACGAAATCAAAATCCTTTATAAGGATGGTAGCGTCAAACCTTTATCCACAACTGTTGATTTCGGCGTAGAATCTCGTAAAATTGAAAAAAGCTTTCTTGCTTATCCAAGAGAACTAATGAAACAACGGTAGCCGTGTTGTACTTTTGCCTTTGAGATAATAAATCATTAACTCAATTAAGAAAAGCTAAGACGGTCTTCCAAACCAACTACGCACAACTAATCTTTCGAAAAATTCGACCATGAGGAAAGTAACCCTTACACTTTCGGCTCTCTGTCTCTTTCTGGCAACAGCAGCATTTGCTCAGCCAGGTGACATGCCACCAAACGCCCAACCAGGCAAATGCTACGCTAAATGTCTAATTGCAGATACTTACGAGACTGTTACTCAAGAGATTGAGACACGTCCAGCAAGTGTACGTCAAGAGGCGATTCCAGCTGAGTACGAGACAGTAACTGAGCAAGTTCTTAAGAAAGCTGAGTCTACAGTTCTTAAGGCAGTACCTGCAGTTTACGAAACAGTAACTGAGCAAGTATTGGTTAAGCCAGAAGCAACACGTCTAATCCCAGTTCCAGCTGAGTATGAGACAGTAACTGAGCAAATCATGTCTAAAGAAGCTTCTACTCGTTTGATCCCAGTTCCTGCTGAGTTCGAAACAGTAACTGAAACTTACGTTTCTGAGCCAGAGAGCAGCCGTGTTGTTGTTCGTGAGCCACGTTACGAAACTCAGACTGAGCAAATCGAAACTGCACCTTCTTCTACGAAGTGGGTAAAGCGTAAAGCTGACCGTAACTGTCTTTCTGCAGATCCTAACGATTGCCTCGTATGGTGTCTAGTTGAGACTCCAGCACAGTACCGTACTGTTAGCCGTCGTATCAACGTAGGTTGTGATGGTGGTGACGGAACTCCAAACAGTAACTGTGTTACTACTGAGACGATCCCTTCTAAGACTTCTACTCGCACAAGCCGCGTACTTAAGACACCAGCAACTACTCGTACTGAGGAGATTCCAGCTGTTTACACGACAATGACTAAGCGCGTTCTTAAGTCACCAGCAACTACTCGTACTGAGACTATTCCAGCAGAGTACAAGACTGTATCTCGTCGTGTTCTTAAGACACCAGCAACTTCTGTCTCTACTACTATTCCTGCTGAGTACACAACTGTAACTCGCCGTGTTGTTAAGACACCAGCGACTACTCGTACTTATGATGTTCCTGCAGAGTTCACTACAGTTACTAAGCGTCAGCTTGTTAGTAAGGGTGGATTTACTGAGTGGCGCGAGATCGTTTGTGGCGGAGACGTTACTAACGAAATGGTACGTAGCGTACAGGCAGCTCTTCGCAGCCGTGGATACGATCCAGGACCATCTGACAACGTAATGGGAAGCCGCACAAAAGCAGCTCTTGTTAAGTTCCAGCGTGAGAACAACCTACCAGTAGGTCAACTTGACTTCGAGACGCTTAAGGCTCTCGGTGTAAACTACTAGTCCCAAACTAGTGACACAGCTCGATAAGAGTTGTAGACTTACCTAAATACACAAGCCCCGTCATCCGCAAGGTTGGCGGGGTTTTGTTGTTTATGGTACCGCGGATTTCAGATATCGGTGCGCTTCGCTGTCGGATTCGAGGCGCTTAGCGCGCCTTAGGATCATTTCTACCTTAATTTTTCATTTTCCGAAATCCTCACGCTGTTTCTCGCAGAGACGGCCTTCTGCCACGCAAAGGAGCAAAGGTCGCAGAGTCATGACGCTCACTCAATACGCTTAGGCCTTTATAGCGTTAGCAGCTTCGCTGCTTCTGCAAAGTTGGTTGTAGCGTTATCACCTTGTTCCTCTATTTCTTCAGTTCTTATGTCGCTCACTTAATCGGAATGACGCTACTTTCCGACATCCGATCCCGTGGCGAAGCACGAGGACCCACGCGCTCCGCGCGGGGCATCCCAGATCCCACATCTCTCAACCTTTTTAAGCGTTAGTCTTACGTGACACGCAAAGAAATCTTCCTGCTCGTAGTTTTAGCAGCGCTCCAATTCTGCCATATCGTCGATTTTATGATCGTCATGCCGTTGGGAGAGAAGTTTATGGCTGACTTTAATATTGGGCCGAGTGAGTTCTCTTGGTTGGTCAGTGTTTATGCTGGAACTGCCTTTGTGGCAAGTCTTGCCAGTGCGGGATTTGTAGACCGCTTCGATCGTCGTTCAGCACTCCTTGTTGCACACGTTGGTTTTACGATAGGCACACTGGCCTGCGGACTGATGGACTCGTTTTATGCCTTACTGATTTGTCGCGGAATCACAGGCGCGTTTGGAGGTTTAGTAGCCACACAAGTGTTGGCAATTGTAGGCGACTATTTCCCCATCGAACGTCGCGGAAGAGCTATGGGAGCCATTATGACGGCCTTTAGTGTTGCCTCGGTAATAGGTGTGCCCATTGGGATAAACTTAGCCGCTTGGAAAGGTTGGTCGGCACCATTTTTAGGAGTTGGAATTCTTGCAGCACTTTTCGGAATTCTCGCTTTTTTTCAGGTCCCTTCCCTTCGTGGGCACATTGCTTCTACAAGTGATCGACCCTCAGTTACTGAGATGTTTGCTGGGGTAGCAAAGAACAGTAACCAGCGCCTAGCACTCATTTTTACCGTTGTATTAATGCTTGGACATTTCTCTGTGATTCCTTTCATCGCTACCTACATGCAGGTTAACCTCGGTATGAGTGATGGGAACCTCAGCCTCATGTACATGATCGGAGGAGCGCTCACGGTGGTGAGTTTACCAATTATTGGAAAGCTGGTAGATCGCTTTGGTGCACCCCAGGTATTCACCTATGGGAGCATAGCGACAATCGTGGTCATATTGGCAACGACCAATCTTCCCGTAGGAATGGCTCTTGGTTTAATTTTGTTTGTTACCTCTTGCTTTTTTGTCGCATCAGGTGGTCGAACCGTGCCTGCACTAACACTTGTAACAGGTGTGGTTAAGCCTGAAAATCGTGGCGGCTTCATGAGTCTTCGTGCAAGTGTCAACCAGGCGGGAATGGGAGCCGCAAGCTTTATCGCAGGAATGATCATCGTAGAAGGCCCAAACGGAGAATTGCTTCACTACGGTACGGTAGGAATTCTTGCCTCTGTCATGAGCGTACTTGCAGTCTTCTTGGCTTGGCGATTGAAAGCAATCGCATAAACTAATTACCTCTCAAGGTTCCAAAAGGCCCTGCCCAATTCCTTTAAAAAAGGAAAGCCAATTGAGTCATAAGAATACACACCATCATTGTAAATACCATTGCGATTCACATTGATGGTCGCCGATAATAAAAATTGAGGCGTACCGTCAGCTTTCGCAAAAACAGCAGCCTCGGTAAGTGTGCCATAAGCAACTCCGACCTTATTATAAATCTTCGGGCCACTTATTTCATAACTTCCTTCACCACCGTAATACAGGAAGTTGACGTAGCCATCCGGCTTGTTATGGTGTGCTGGATTTGAACTATCCGCAGGACGGGTTGAAAGCGTCTCTACCAAGAAAAGTCGATCTTCTTCTGACAGCTCAAACCGTTGCGTGGAATCCACACTTTCAGGAAGAACAATCGCCTGAAGGATGTCACCTAAATCTTCAAGGGCCAAGAAGTTTTTCGTACTAAAATCAAAAGGTTCGTTGACTATAGTTTTTAAGGAATCATCGTAGTGACCAATGCCTTTTATTTCACCTTTTGTTTTGACGTTGTATGGAGTTTTGGCGTAAGCTAAACTTCTAATAAGTGGTGGCTCTCCATCAGACCAAAGGCTTTCGCTAACCCATAGAGGAGGTGTCCAGCGGTTGGCTTCTACATCATAGCCTTTTACGCCTACCCGATGCAGAATTCTGGTTTTAAGCCCACGACGGTGAAGTTCCGTATTAATATAGCGCTGCCCTAATAAATCGAATAAACGATTATAGGCCATGTTGTCACTAACCACCATAGCGTCAGTGATATAATTTGTTACGGAAGGCTCCCAAACAAGTGTATCTCTAATATCATTAGGCATTCCATAATCAGGAGATGGAATTTGCCCTTTCCTTGCATACCCAAATAGAAACGCTGAATATCTATCCAAGGCATAAATCCCCTGCTCCTGTATCCATTGCAAAGCCAGCGCAGCCGCAGGCAACTTCACCGTGCTCGCAGGATAAAAATAACGTTCAGGATCAACATTAAATCGATAGGTAAGTCCACTGTCAACTCCAGTCAGTGGTCGGTAAATGACTTGTAATTCAAAATCTTCTAGTTGTGGCTGAATACTGTCACGGAAGATTGGAATAGACTCCAAAACATTCCCGATGAATGCATCATTTTGTGCCTCACTAGAGAAGGAAATAAATAAACAAATAGGAAGTAGATATCGGATCAGCATACTCACAAATTACTTCCAAGAAACGCCACTACCAAAGCCACTTGGTTTCATTGGTTTGCCATCACCTAGAAATTCAACACCCTTCGCGAGATCATTAGAAAGAAGAAGCGCTCCATCTAAATCCATGAAGTCAGCGGCTGGGGAAAAATGACGCAATACACCTATCGCAAAGCTCGACTCGATCATACAGCCGAACATCACACCAAGGCCGAGCGACTTCGCTTCTTCTACCATGCGCAGGGCGGGTGTCGGACCGCCACATTTGCTCAACTTGATATTAACGATGTCGTAAGCATCTACGCACTTCTTTACATCACCTTCCGTTTGGCAATCTTCATCAGCGACAAGCGGAGGGAAGGAGGAGTTTTTATCAGTGCGCAGAGCTTCCCGCACAGCTTGGGTTTTGGCGAAAGCTCCACGCGGACACGGTTGCTCAACGAAGGCAATATTCCGCTCCTTCAAATGCTTGATGTTGACGAGAGCTTCTTCAACTTCCCAAGAGCCATTTGCATCTACACACAACTGTGTTTGCGGAAGATTTTTGCGCAACAAATCGATGGTTGCTAAGTCGTCCTT
>CALDTK010000060.1 GCA_937924035.1 uncultured Saprospiraceae bacterium
CCAAAGTACTTTCCAACCTGTGGAGTCTGATTTCTTTAGTTCGTTCGATTTAACCATGCCTCCTTTGATAGAGTGGTGGGCTGTTGGGTTGGCTATTATCTACGTTGTATTAGCAGCAAAGAATTCTGCTTGGTGTTGGCCTTTCGCTTTTATAAGTAGTTGCTTGTGGGCTTGGCAAGTCTGGTTTGCTTACGACCTGCTATTTGATGCAGGACTAAACATTTTCTATGCGATCATGGCTCTTTGGGGAGCTTGGCGTTGGCAGAGCCAAGCCAATGAGGAAACCGATAAGTCTATAACCACACTGAGAGTTCGGCAACACTTACTCATTATTGGTTTTGGCGTAAGCTTAAGTATGATACTTGGCTACTTTGCTGCACAGACTACTGGCGCTGCCATGAGCTACCTAGATGCGCTGACAACTGTCTTTAGCATTATGGCCACTTTCATGCTCATTGAACGAAAGTTAGAAAACTGGATTTATCTGCTTGTAATGGATGTGCTCTACATCTATCTCTACCTGCAACGCGGGTCTATGATTTTCGCGGCTCTTTTTGTGGTCTACTGCATACTTGCAGTTGTTGGATTTATGACCTGGAAAAAGATTAGGATAGGCCAACAATCTGCATAGGGACTTCGTAAGACTGTTTTCGGCTTTTAACCAGCATAATCCATTGATTACAAGAAAGCAAGCTCCAAGTGTCGAAGTAGATGTGAACCTACCTCGAGTGTTCAAGGATGACAGAAGGTCAACGGCATCTATGAATTCTGGAACAAATGCCTAGGAAGTACGTAATCCCGAGATGGATTTGTAGGTGTAATATCCTCAGATTCATTGAGATACTGGACTTGATCTAAATAATTAAGGCTGGGGAATACATAATCGTCTGCGAAAAGCCGCGGTGTGTATCTTTGCGCCGAATTCACAAAGCCCACCGCACGACTATGCGAAATCCGCGTCTGTTTAGCAGTCTTTTACTGCTGCTTCTCCCCGCTTTGGGGTACGCTCAATCTGTCGCTTCAGGTTCCGACTTGACACAGATCGTAATCACCTCTTTGGTAGTGTTGTTTCTCATCATCATTGTGATGTTGGTAGCCAACAGTTTCTTAAAGGTTGAAGCCCAATCAATGGGAGTTTCTAAGACTGGTGAGGGCTTCGGCATCATACCTTCTATGGATCAACTTTTTGCCAAAAACCTCCCACGTGGGGTCGACAAAAAGGACGTTCACTTTCTTCGTCAAGGCTTTAATTTAAGCTTACAAGGCGAACCAGCGAAGCGTGTAAATCCAGTTGCCGGAAAAACTTACGCGATAAAGCCGACCAATTTTATAGGTATGTCTCCTATACCAAAGGTTGTTCCCGCGGTTGGTGATACAGTTCAGGCAGGCGATATTCTTTTCTTCGACAAGAAAAACCCTCAAGTAAAGTTCGTTGCTCCTGTAAGTGGTGAGGTTATCGAAATCAACCGGGGAGAGAAGCGTTCAATTGCTTCTATTGTCATCTTGGCTGATAAAGAGATTTCTCACAAGAAGCATACTACACCTTCTTTAACTGGCGATCGACAAGCTATCGTAGACTTCATGCTTGAAGCTGGTGTATGGCCAATGCTGCGACAGCGTCCTTACAACGTAGTTGCGAATCCATCTCAGGCACCTAAAAGTATTTTTGTCAGCACGTTTGACTCTGCTCCACTTGCTCCAGATTTAGGTTTCGTAGTTCAAGGTAGAGAAGCTGCTTTTCAAAAAGGATTAGACGTTTTAAACGCACTCACCCCAGGAGATGTAAATCTCGGGTTGAACGGAAAAGCAAACTCAGCCAAGGCTTTCAGTCAAGCTCAAGGCGTTAAAAAGCATTACTTCCGAGGTCAACATCCTGCTGGCAACGTAGGTATCCACATTCACCATGTAGATCCTGTAAGTGCTGCTCAGGTTGTTTGGACTGCAGGTGTGCAAGATGTGATCACTATTGGTCAGCTTTTCCTGGACGGAACCTTTGATGCTACGCGTTATATCGCAGTTACCGGTGCCGAGTTGAAGAATCCAGCTTACGCTAAAACCTTTATTGGGGCAAAAGTCAGCGACCTCTTGGAGGATCAAGTGAAGTCTGATGCAGGTGACATTCGCATCATTAGTGGTGATGTCCTTAGCGGAGAGAAAGTCTCAGCTGACGACTACATGAACTTCTATGATGACCAGCTTACAGAGTTGGAAGAAGGTGATTACTATGAGCTCTTCGGCTGGTTGCTACCTATCGCACCACGTCCGAGTACTTCAGGGACCTTCCCGAACAAGCTCTTTGGTGACTATAAGTTCAAAGCAGATACGAATTCACACGGTGAAAAGCGTGCGTTTGTTTTGACAGGCCACTATGAGAAAGTACTACCTATGGATGTTCTTCCTCAAGAACTCATGAAAGCGATCATGGCCAACGACTTCGAAAGAATGGAAGGCCTTGGTATTTATGAGCTGGTTGAAGAGGATGTCGCGATCTGCGAGTTTACTTGCGTTTCTAAGCAACCACTACAGAGCATTCTACGCGAAGGACTTGATGTCATGCGCGAGCAAGGTTAAATCAGTTTGAGAACTCAACAGTGCTGCCACTGTTACACTTCTATTTGAAAATTTCAGCTCTTTCGAGCTTTACACAGCGAGCATCTACATATGAAAAAGGTTGCCGAATTTCTAGAGAGTAAAATGCCACCGAAGGATAAACCAATCCTTCACACCGCATATGACGCATTCTTCACGTTTGCGTTTGCTCCAAAGTCGACTACACAAAACGGTGTTCACGTCCGTGATGGCATGGACCTCAAACGCCTCATGGTTCATGTGGTGATCGGTCTTCAGTTGTTATACCTCTTTGGAACGTATAACATCGGGCACCAGCACTTCGTGGCACTTGGTGAGTACACAGGATTCTTTGAAGGGTTAAACCTTAAGTTGGCTTACGGACTCATCAAAATGATTCCACTTTTCATTGTAGCCAATGCAGTAGGTCTCGGAATCGAGTTCTGGTATGCTGCTAAACGCGGTCACGCAGTAGAGGAAGGTTACCTGGTGACAGGTGCACTCATTCCGCTTATCATGCCGCCAGATTTACCAATGTGGATCCTTGCACTTTCTATCGTCTTCGCCGTGATTATCGGGAAAGAAGCCTTTGGAGGTACTGGAATGAATGTTTTCAATATCGCTCTTCTCGCGCGTGTATTCGTATTCTTCGCTTACCCAACTACGATCTCAGGGGATCAAGTATGGGTTGCAGGGTTTGATGAAATCGCGGCAGGTGCAGCTCCAACCTATGGTTGGGCTGAAGGCGCTTTCAATTCGTTGTTTGAATCCTTGAGTTGGCCGACTTTCAATTCGGCCTCGAGTATTGTAGATGGTTATACAGGAGCAACTCCTCTAGGCCTTGCTTACGAAGGCGGTTGGTCTGCGGTAACCGATGTCTACTCAAGTCAACAAATGCTGTGGGGATCGATTCCAGGTTCTGTAGGTGAGTCGAACAAGATCTTCATCCTGATAGGATTAGCATTTTTGACGATTACAGGCATTGCTTCTTGGAGGATCATTTTCAGCGTTATCGCTGGTGCAGCAGTTATGGGCTTGGCGCTCAATGCTTGGGGTGCCACACCGTTCATGGAAGTTGCTTGGTACAATCACTTCCTCATGGGGTCACTCTTGTTCGCTGCGGTTTACATGGCTACCGATCCGGTGACGGCGTCACAGACAAGCACAGGTAAATACATCTATGGTTTCCTTATTGGTGCTGTTGGTTTGATCGTTCGTGTACTCAACCCAGCATATCCAGAAGGTTGGATGCTTGCTATTCTCTTTATGAATGCCTTTGCACCACTCATCGATCACTACGTCGTTGAAGCCAACATGAAGCGTCGCATGAAGCGCCTTAAAAATCGTTCAACGTCTCTTCCAACATTAACTGAAGCAGAAGTACAGTCAACTGCTGAGGCAGCAACTGCATAATTCAATTCACTATGTCTGATAACAATCGCATACTGCTCTTTACCGTAGGGATGACGTTTACCGTTGCTCTCGTATTGGGTGTTCTGTTTTTTGGTCTTAAAGACGCTCATGCTAAAAATGAGGCTGTCTTTAATAAGCGCGCAATTCTAGCTGCCGTTGGAAACTACCTTCCGACACCAGTCGACGAACTCTCTGACGATCAGGTTCAGGAGATTTTCGAAAAGAACGTTACCTCTACTGTTTACCTCGCTAACGGTGAAACTGTCGAAGGTGTTGATGCAGCTAACGTCAAGATGGCAAAAGAGAAAAAGAAAGCTGAAGAAAAGCGCCAGTATCCTCTTTACACCTACAACAACGGAAAAGAAGATTTCTACATCCTTTCTGTTTATGGAAATGGACTTTGGGACGCTATCTGGGGTAACGTTGCTTTGAAAAGTGATGGTGCGACCATTGCAGGTGCCAGCTTTGATCACAAAGGCGAGACGCCAGGTCTTGGAGCTGAGATCAAAGACAACAAAAAATGGTCTTCTCAATTTGCCGACAAGCGCATTTACGATGAAGATGGAAATTTCACTAGCGTACTCGTTCGAAAGGGCGGAGCCAAGGATCCTGTCTATGAGGTAGACGGAATCAGCGGTGCGACTGTAACTGCGAATGGTGTTTCTGAAATGCTAAAGACAGGCATCGCTAAGTACAGCGACGTTCTTGAAAAGATTCAGGCGAAATCGTCGAAAGGTTCTGGCAAAGTCGGAATGCTTCTTAATTAATCACTCTCCTCACTACCCGTAAAGAATTCAACTCATTATGGCTGAAGCAACTGCAACCCAAGAGGCTGTTCAGGTAAAGCCCAAGTCCGAGCCACTATTTGGTAAGAAGGAGCGTGCTCTGATTACCGATCCGCTTTTGGACAATAACCCGATTACAATTCAAGTACTCGGTATCTGTTCTGCATTGGCAGTAACCACCCTCGTTGTCCCTTCTGTGGTGATGAGTATAGCTGTGGTAGCTGTAATCGCGTTTTCAAGTCTCTTCACGAGCTTGCTACGTAATTCGATTCCAAAGCAGATTCGACTTATCGTTCAACTCGTCATCATTGCCTTCCTCGTAACTGTGGTAGAGCTAGTGTTGAAGTGGTTGGCATTCCCAGTGTACAAGCAGCTTTCTGTATTCATCGGACTGATTATCACCAACTGTATCGTGATGGGACGTTTGGAAGCGTTTGCAATGGCGAATAAGCCTTGGCGCTCGCTCATGGATGGTATCGGAAACGGTCTTGGCTATGGCGCAATTTTGATCCTCGTAGCGGTTATCCGCGAGTTTTTCGGAAAGGGAACACTCTTCGCAGGATCATCGCTTGCTATGAACTTTATCGGCCCAGGCGAAGAGTACATGCTCAACACGGCAGCAACCGCTGGAATTGGCAGTTACTTCAGCTGGTATGCGAATAACAACCTCATGGTACTCCCAGCAGCAGCCATGTTTATCATCGGTATCATGATTTGGATTCAGCGTAGCTACAATCCGAAACTCGTCGATATCTCTTAAGAAGGATCTTCTACAAGAATCTTCACTCTTCAACAACACTGAAATCCACCCCTCATCATGGGAGAATTCATTAATATTTTCATCAAGTCAGCCTTCATCGAAAACCTCGTGTTAGCTTACTTCCTTGGTATGTGCTCATACCTCGCCGTTTCGAAGTCGGTCAATACAGCTTTCGGACTTGGTCTAGCGGTCATTTTCGTATTGGGCATCACCATGCCTGTCAACTGGTTGATCAGTACGTATCTCCTCGATCCGAGCACAAATATCTTCAACGCTTATTTCGGGCTTGATCTGGATTTAACGGTTCTTCGGTTAATACTCTTTATCGCGGTCATTGCCTCGATGGTACAAATCGTTGAGATGGCAATCGAGAAGTTTAATCCTTCGCTTTACAATGCCTTAGGAATTTTCCTTCCGCTCATTACCGTGAACTGTGCCATTCTCGGTGGTTCTCTCTTCATGGTAGCACGTGAGTATACGTTTGCCAACTCTGTAGCATTCGGACTCGGTGGAGGCTTTGGTTGGTTTCTTGCAATCATTGCCATTGCTGCAATTCGCGAAAAAATTAAGTACTCAGCAGTACCTCCAGCCCTTCGTGGACTAGGTATGGCCTTCATTTTGACTGGCTTAATGGGTATCGCATTCATGAGCCTTCTCGGAATCGATCCAGCAGCCTTGACGGCGGGAGGGTAATTTTTACTCAGACTTTCGTCAAAACCCACTTCAAATAGAAACCTTCAGACCGCCCAGCGGTCTTGTTAGAAAGCACCAACCATGGGAACCATACCAAGTGTACTCATTCTGATTGTAATTTTTACGGTTCTGATCGTAGGCCTTGCATTACTTCTTCTTTTCGCGCGCAAGAAACTTGTGCAGCAGGGAGAGGTATCTATTATCGTAAATGGCGATGATGCAAACCCACTTATGGTCAGCCCAGGCGTAAGCTTGCTTACTGCATTGAGCGACCAGAACATCTTTTTGCCATCAGCTTGTGGTGGAGGTGGAACTTGTGCGATGTGCGAATGTCACATTGACGAGGGTGGGGGAGATGTCCTTCCTACCGAGCTCAATCACCTAACACGTCGTGAAGTTGCTGAGAACATGCGTCTTTCTTGTCAGGTGAAAGTGCGTCAGGACATGAAAGTCCGTATTCCAGAGGAAATCTTTGGTATCAAGAAGTGGGAGTGTACAGTGAAGTCGAACTTCAACGTAGCTACCTTCATTAAGGAATTCGTAGTTCAATTACCTCAAGGCGAAACACTCGATTTCGAATCAGGTGGCTACATCCAGATCGATGTTCCAGGCGACTTGAAGGTAGACTTCAAAAACTTCGATATTGCTCCTCACCCTGAGCATCACCCAGGTGCACCCGCAGATAAATTCAAGGCGGACTGGGATAAGTTCGGTCTTTGGGACCTTAAGATGGTTAACGAAGATGAGCAGTTCCGTGCTTATTCTATGGCGAATCACCCAGCAGAAGGAGACATCATCATGCTGAACATCCGTATTGCAACTCCACCATGGGATCGCAAGGCGAATGCATGGATGGGCGTTAATCCAGGTGTCTGCTCAAGCTATGTCTTCGATCAGAAGCCGGGTGATAAAGTGACGATTTCTGGTCCTTACGGTGAGTTCTTCATTAAGCCAACCAAAAAGGAGATGGTCTACATCGGTGGTGGTGCAGGAATGGCTCCATTGCGTAGTCACCTTTTCCACCTATTCCACACGCTGAAGACAGATGATCGCAAGGTTAGTTTCTGGTATGGTGGACGTTCTAAGCGCGAGCTTTTCTACACAGAGCAGTTCCGTGAGATTGAGAAGGAATTCCCGAACTTCAAGTATAACATTGCACTCAGTGAGCCAGACGAAGCTGATGCTTGGGACGGATACCAGGGGTTCATTCACCAAGTGTTACTTGACAACTACCTCAGCAATCACCCTGAGCCAGAAGAAATCGAGTATTACTTCTGCGGACCTCCAATGATGAACCAGGCTGTTATCAAGATGCTTGACAATCTAGGTGTACCTGAAGAAAACATCGCCTTTGATGACTTTGGTGGCTAAAATTGCCTAAGCAATTTTCTCCTGCGTGACCACTGGTCCGCAGGAAATACAGAAACAAAAAAGCACCGTCGAGCAATCGACGGTGCTTTTTTGATTAGAATGCCACCATCTCTCCTTGAATGCAAAGTGCTACTTTCGCCCCCCAATGTCTAGTTCTACCAATCCATCCCGCCGTCTTGTAACCTCAGCACTCCCTTATGCAAATGGGCCATTGCACCTAGGCCACCTTGCGGGTGCATACCTTCCTGCAGATGTATACGTGCGCTATCTCCGCTCAAGTGGTCAGGATGTACTCTGGATCTGTGGTAGTGATGAGCATGGTGCAGCAATCAGCATGCGCGCCAAGCGAGAAGGTCGCAGTGAACAAAGTATCATTGATACTTATCATACCCTAAACAAGGACGCCTTTGCACGTTTTGGCGTAAGCTTCGATATGTATGACCGTACGTCAAGTAAGCTGCACCATGAAACTGCTCAAGACTTGTTTAGAAAGTTGGTAGCAAAGGGTGATCAGTTTGAGGTGCGAACTTCAGAGCAGTATTACGATGCCGAGTTTAAGAGCTTTCTCGCTGATCGATTTATTCAAGGGACTTGTCCGAACTGCGGATCAGAAAAAGCCTTTGGAGACCAATGTGAAAACTGTGGTAAAGATCTAAGTCCAACAGAATTAATTAGTCCTCGCTCGACACTCAGTGGTGCCGTGCCAACGCTAAAAACTACATCTCACTGGTACTTCCGACTCGATGCCCATGAAGCGTGGTTAAAAGATTACATCGCCAAGGGAGAACTTGATGGTAAGAAACACCACAACCCGAAAGAGTGGCGCAACCATGTCCTTGGACAATGTGAAAGCTGGCTAAAAGCTGGACTTCAACCTCGTGCATTTACTAGAGATTTGGATTGGGGAATTGAGGTTCCTCAGGAACTTGAAGGAGCAGAAGGAAAGGTACTTTACGTTTGGTTTGATGCACCTATAGGGTATATCTCAGCAACAAAGCAGTGGGCAATCGATCAAGGAACGCCCGATGCTTGGGAACCTTACTGGAAAGATGCAGATACTGACCTGATCCACTTCATCGGGAAAGACAACATTGTTTTTCACTGTTTGACCTTCCAAGCGACACTCAAGGCACTCGGTGACTATAACATCGCTCACAATGTACCTGCCAACCAGTTCCTGAATTTTGAAGGGCAGAAGTTCTCAAAATCACGCGGTATTGGCATCACCATGGACGAGTATCTCGAGACCTTTAAGGACTTTCCTAATCATGTCGATGCTATGCGTTACGCACTCGTACGTAATGCACCTGAGAACAAAGACGCAGACTTTACATGGGATGATTTTACCAATTTTCACGACAAGGAGCTCGCTGATAAGCTCGGTAATTTCATCAATAGAACCGTTGTACTCACACACAAGTACTTCGATGGGATAGTGCAGGCCTCCTCACTGGGTGAGGATGTGAGCAAGCATTTATCAGCAGTCTTGACTGAGGTTTCTCAACTAATCGAGTCCTACCACTTTAAAGAAGCGCTTTCAAAGTGCATGGCCTTCATGGACTACGCGAATACGGACCTACAAGAGCGCGCGCCATGGAAATTGTACAAGGAAGATCCGGAGAGTCCTGCGATTGCAGAGGCCCTTTTCATCGCAACGCAATGTGCAGCCTTAGCAAGAGTCATTTTTGAGCCTTTCATTCCAAATACTTCTGCTAAGCTATCCAAGCTGTTCCATGTCCAAGACCTCAGTTTTGAGAAAGTAAAAGCACTACTTGAACAAGGCAAACCACTTCTGGACGCCGGCGCTAAACTCGGAGAGCCAGAGCTGCTTTTTGCTAAAATTCACGATCGAAAAGACGATAGTCGTCTACAACTTATAGATGCTCAAAAGGCAAGCGCCGCGGCAGCTATTGCAGCCGTTTTAGCTGCTGAAAAACCTAAATTTGCCCCTGTGAAAGAGACTATTCAATTCGACGACTTTACGAAGCTAGATATTCGCACAGGTACAATTATCGAGGCGGAGAAGATCCCGAAGGCTGACAAGTTGCTGAAAATTCAAGTGGACCTTGGTTTTGAGAAGCGCACAATCGTTTCTGGAATTGCACAGCATTTTGAACCAGAAAATCTTGAAGGAACCCAAGTACTAGTGCTCGTGAATCTTGCTCCACGTAAGCTGCGCGGAGTAGAGAGTGCTGGGATGATATTGATGGCTGAAGATGCTGAGGGTAAGCTGCAGTTCGTCGCGCCAAGCAGTGAATTTCCAGCTGGGATGACCGTTGCCTAGTCATCCAGTTTGTGAATTTGTAAAGTCTGGCGGGGTTTTGGCGAAAGCAGAAACGTGCCTACGCGACTACATACTCAATTGGCTAGCTATCTCATCTTAGCTGCGGCCTTTGGTTTTATTTCTATGCTTGGTTGTCAACAACCGTATTCACCTGCAGCATATCGTGCACAAAGTGTAGAGCAAAAGTTCGCCATCATTTGTCATAACAACAAGCAAACCTTGCGTATACCGGCGGAGAAGTGGAAAGAGCATCGCTTACATGGTGATTATCGCGGACCTTGTCGTACGCGCAAACTTGCAGGAAATAAGAAGCTCGAAGAAGTGAAGCACACGACCACTTCTTACACCAATGCGAAGTCGAGAGCCAAGGATAGTTATGAGCAATGGGCTGCGAAAGAAGCGACGAAACAAGCGATGATCGATTCGCTCAAAGCGGCATATGAAGCTGTTGAAGTAAAGAACTGATAAGCTCGTAGGCTTAGTGTTTCTTTGTAGCGTGAAACTGCCTTTCCGACTATTGCTTGGGGTTCCAAGCCTCTTAATTTTCCTTTTCTGTGCTTGGCGCATTTATGCCCTCAACGCCAAAGAAGAACTTTGGGGTTGGTTACCGTTTTTCTTATTGCTAGCAGGTTGGGGGGTAATTGTCAGTGTCGTTACTCGAGCATCCTCGCACTCCGCGCAGGGCTTAGGCCAAAACCCCCATAGGTTGCGCTTTTTAGCTATCTCTAGTCTTGCAGGATTGTGTCTTGGTCTAGGCTTCCCACCTTTACCAACATGGCCCTTGATGGGGCTAGGTTTTGGCTTGTTGCTCTTTTTGACAGACGAACTAGTTAGGTCAAAGCTTCCGCTAAAACGTCAGTTGTGGTATTCTTACCATGCACTGGTTCTGTTCAATGTGCTCGCGAGTTGGTGGGTGGCGAACACTTCACTAGCCGCGGGAATAGTGGCCAATTTTCTCAATGCCTTGATTATGGCGATTCCCTGGGCGCTCATCTATTTGTTGAGGAAGCACATGCCTAAAATTTGGCTGAGTGGTGCGGTGATTTTGTGGCTTGGTTTCGAATATGTCCATTACAATTGGCAGATTGCTTGGCCTTGGATGACGTTTGGAAACGCAATGGCCTCAACCCCAAGTTTAGCGCAATGGTATAGTTACACGGGCATCTTTGGTGGTAGCCTTTATATCACGGTTATCGGCGTGTTGTTGTTCAAACTTTCGCAGGCCAAGCGTTTTGGCGAAAGCTTGCTCAAACCAACTGTTCTTGCAGGACTCTGGGCCGTCATTCCATTGTTGCTTTCCGTTTGGATTGGATCGGAATTTATAGCTAGCAAAGACGCTACAACTTCAGTAACGGTTACTGCCATTCAGCCCAATTTTGAGCCTCACTATGAGAAGTTTGCTGTGCCCGATAGCGATCAATTGTTGCGGTTTATGAAGTTGGTGAATGATGAGCCGAATAGTGATTTATACGTTTTTCCAGAGACTAGCTTTGGTGCTTATGACGAATCTCGATTAGAGAAAACTGGGATGATGATGGCTTGGTCATCCTTTCGGGAAAACCAGACAAATCCAGGTGATTTACTAGCAGGAATTTCTTCTTACCGTCGATATGCTAAACCAGTCGATAACCCAGCAATTCGTGTACAAAAGACTGCTCGCGGAAATAGCTACTTAACGGTACATAACTCTGCTGTCTCCATTATAGATGGGGACGTTGAAAAGCTGTACCACAAGTCTCGCCTCGTTCCTGGAGTAGAATTTCTGCCTTATCGAAAGGCGATGTTCATGTTTGAACCGCTGGTGAAAAGCCTTGGTGGCACCACTGCAGGACTTGGCGTTAGTGACTCAGCCATCGTCTTTGACTACCCAAGCGGTATCAAAGCAGCTCCTCTCATTTGTTACGAGAGTATTTATGGAGACTATGTGCGTGAGTTTGTGCAAGCAGGTGCAAATTTATTAGTGGTCCCTACCAATGATGGCTGGTGGGACAATACTCCAGGACATGTGCAACACCTTCAGTTTGCTCAATTGCGAGCTATTGAAAACAGACGTTGGGTTGTGCAAGCTGCAAATACAGGTGTGAGTGCAATCATCAATGCTAAAGGTGAGGTTCAATCGAAGACTTCATATGACGAGGCTATAGCTCTCACTGGGGAAGTTTATCTTGAAAGTACGGAAACGGTCTACACTTCGATGGGTGATCAGATTGGTAGACTTGCTGTGGGCATGAGCGCCTTTTTGCTGATTGGGTTAATCTCGGCAGGTTGGCGGAAGAAAGTGGCAAAGCCATAATCTTACTTCTAGAGTTTAGAACCTTGAACAAAAAATGCGCGATTCGAGCTTGCTCGAATCGCGCATTTTTATTGAACCTAGAAAGCGCTTTGCGCTTTTCCCTATCTCATCTTCGGGCGACGACGCTTTCCTCCTTGTCCACCACCAGCACCCATGCGTTGTGCCAGACGAACATTTCCTCGGTTTCGGTAGGCTTTTTCTAGCTGACCTACTTGTTCTTTGATCATTGGCTCACTTATGCTAAGCTTTTTGATCGTTTTAATGCGTTGGTTGACTTCGGGCCAGCTTCCTTTTTGAGCTGCAATATTGGCGAGTTGTAGTTGGACTACAGCGGTCTCATTTGCACTTGGCATTTCGATCTCGCTCGCCTTTTTAAGGAGTTCTTCTGCTTTCTTGTTGTCTTTGCGTACAATGGCAATGTTAGCCTGCAGCATGTAGTAATAAGCTTTGTTAGCAGGGTAGAGCAGATTCGGAAATTTGGTGAGTGCTAATCGTGCCTCCGCCTCGTCGGTCTGTTGCATTTGCATCAGTTCACTCGCACTCTGTATCGTTCCAAGCAAGAAATAACCTGCCAGGAGTACGATACTCACTAAGAAGAATGGGAGGGCATACCAGAACCCGTAGGCAAAGGTGAGAATTAGGCCAACGATAAAAGAAGCTGCAATGAGCGCAAATCGGAGGTAAATATTGATCTTCATCATACTGCCGCTAAGGTAGCGCAAGGGAATGAGCTATTCGGACGAACTATCTTTAAAAGCAGTGAATATGTCGAAAAGAGAGAAAGCTTGTTACGCTACCGACACCTTGCCATCGTGTTCTCCAGGCATAGCACAATCGTCACCAACCTTGGCTCCACAGGTGTTGCACTCGCCAAACTTGTTTTTCACCATCGGATTGTTGGTCGCGCACCCTCCTCTAAACTGATCGCCTTTAACGATATAGCGGATGTTGATAAGGAGAAAGGAAACTCCAAACACGACGAAGAAAATGCCAATAATTATGAGAAGTTCCATGATGCAAAGGTATGTAATTGAATAACACTTCTGGGTACTTAGGGTTGAGTCAACATGGCCCATATTTGCAGTATGACATTAGCCACACGAAGTGAGAAACTTGAAGCTTTTGGGCGCCTGCTCGATATCATGGACGACTTACGTGAGAAATGCCCGTGGGATCGAAAGCAGACCTTTGAAAGTTTACGCCTGCTTTCTATCGAGGAGGTGTATGAATTAGCTGACGCTCTGCTTCAAGGCGACCGTAAAGGCATCGAAGAAGAGGTAGGAGATGTTATGCTTCACATGGTCTTTTATGCATTGCTTGGTCAGGAAGAGGGGAAATTTGACATCGCTTCCATTATTCATGCAGAATGCGAAAAGCTAATATCCCGCCATCCACATATCTACGGCGACATTGAGGTAGCCGATGAGGAGGAAGTAAAGCGAAATTGGGAAAAGCTAAAGTTGAAGGAAAAGGGCAAAAAGACTGTGCTCGGTGGTGTTCCTCGTGGGTTGCCAGCACTCGTCAAAGCCTACCGAATGCAAGAGAAGACCGCCCAATTCGGTTTTGAATGGGAGCATGTAGAAGAGGTTTTGACGAAAGTTGAGGAAGAACTAGGCGAACTCAAAGAGGCATACACGGAGAAGCACGGACAAGACCGTGTGGAAGAAGAATTTGGCGACCTACTCTTTGCTCTAGTGAATTACGGGCGTTTTCTAAACGTAGATCCAGAAACAGCTCTAGAGCGGACGAATCAGAAGTTTAAAAGGCGCTTTGAACACATCGAAGCAAACGCTCCCAAAGCACTTAGCGACATGACTTTGGCAGAAATGGACCAATTGTGGGAAGAAGCTAAGCGACTTGAACGTCACTAATTGAGCCCGACCACTTCTGACTGCTTACCTTTACCATCCGAAGTAAATACTACACGAGGTTTACAGTCTGATTAAACTCAAATTCAAATCTCGCGTTGCTAGCACTAGTTAAAAGCCTTCATGGAAAAAATTCGCCTCGAAATCGTTGCTCTTTCGCACAGTGTTGCTCAGTCTCACAATTATGCGGTAGTTCTCGGAGAGCAATTTGGTGCACGCCGGTTGCCAATAGTTATTGGTGCCTTTGAAGCACAAGCTATTGCGGTTGCCATGGAGCGTATGGCCCCTAATCGTCCTCTGACGCATGATCTGTTCAAGAACTCTCTCGAGAAGTTTGAAATAGACCTCAAGGAAATTGTGATTAATAACTTGGTGGAAGGGGTATTCTATTCCTTACTTATTTGTGAGCGTCACGGAGAAACGATTGAAATCGATAGCCGTACATCAGATGCGATCGCGATGGCCGTTAGGTTTCAATGCCCGATCTACACTTCTGAAGACATTCTCGAGAAAGCTGGCGTAGAAATCGAAGATGGAGCTGAAGGCGAAGAGGGTGATAAGAAGAAACCTTCAAAGAAGCGTTCACGTCAAAAACCAGCTTCCGCCAAAACCACTACTGCGAAACCAGACAAGCTTTCTAGTTACTCTATCAAAGACTTGAAGAGTATGCTTGATGAGATGCTGGCCAACGAAAATTATGAGAAGGCAGCTGAAATTCGAGATGAACTTGAGCGAAGAGAGAAAGAGGGCTAGATTACATCCCCTTTTCAATAATTCCGACAGCTTCCGCAATTTCTGAATCGCCGATCCCTAAGTAGGTCACCATCCGTATGGTACGCTTGCCGAATGCACTTGCGATCAGACCGTTTTGGCGATAAGCTGAGAGGACATCATCTGCAGTTAAATGATCCTGGACGTCAAATATGACGATGTTGGTTTCAATCTGTCGAACAGACTTCACATATGCCTGCTGAGATAATATTGCACCAAGTCGTTTGGCGCGTTTGTGGTCTTCGTCAAGTCGTTCAACTTGATGTTGTAGAGCGTAAAGTCCAGCTGCGGCTAGATATCCAGCCTGTCTCATTCCTCCACCCATTACCTTGCGAAAACGACGGGCTTCTCGAATGAAGTCTGTGTTACCTGTTAGCATACTTCCAACTGGAGCGCCTAGTCCTTTACTCAAACAGAGTGAGATACTATCAAAGCGCTTTCCCCACTCCAGTGGAGACTCTCCTGTAGCAACAAGCGCATTCATGAGTCGAGCACCATCAAGGTGAAGAGCAAGGTTATTTGCTTTACAGACTTTTAAGATTGGATCAACTTCATTGAGGCGGTAGATTGCACCTCCGCCTCGATTCGCGGTGTTTTCTAAAACTACTAGTCGCGTTCGTGCTAACCAATCATAGGCGGGTTGAATTGCACCTTCTACTTGAGACGCCGTGAGTTTTCCTCTATGGCCAGCTATTGGGTTAATGCGTACTCCACTATGCCAAGCAAAGCCAGCGCTCTCATAATGCCAAATGTGTGAATCGTGATCGCAGATCACTTCATCAAGCGCATTCGTGTGAACCTTGATGGCAAGTTGATTGGTCATCGTGCCACTTGGACAAAAAAGAGCTGCCTCATGCCCGAACATTTCTGCGACATGAGCCTCTAGCTGATTTACACTTGGGTCTTCACCAAACACGTCATCTCCAACTTCTGCCTCAAGCATGGCAGTAAGCATTTCTTGAGTCGGTTTAGTGGCGGTATCTGAAAGTAAGTTGATCACTGCCGCGAAGAAAACGCAGAAGAGATTGCTAAAACACGTCTTTTATTCGCACCCATGTCAGAATGACCAACACGTGATGCCGAACGCACATGGATAAGCGACTCTTCCTTGCTGAAATAGAATTCTACGTCATCGATGAACACTAAGGCGCGGTATTCTACGTGCAGATAATCGTCCGTTTCTGTGATGATTGTGGCCCTCGAATCCTTTTTAAGAATGTTGATAAGTTCAAGCTTTGCGGCTAAGGGGCTTCCTTGAAATGGAATCGGTTCTACTTTTTGGGAAGCAACTGTTGATTGAGAGCTTACGCAGTTTGGTGTGCTTGGGCAGGCACTTAGAACTCCATCTTTTACACCTAGATTTGAAGGTCTTTTGCGGGCTGCAGGTAAAATCCAGGACATGTAAAACTGTTGTTGAGTAACTGAAAGGCATGAAGCCTCCAATTATCTCAGTTTGTTTTTGTTGATCTGGGTTCTTTGCAATAATATGACAATTGACTCATTCAATTGTTTACTCTAGGGCAAAGAAAATAAATAAAGAGAAGTTGATACTGATTTCAAAGAGTTTTGTACGTCTATGGACTAATTGTAAAGAGTGCACTTTTCCCGAGCTGAGATGCGCTACATTTCGACATGATTTGTAGGATTCTCTTTATTCTAATCCTTTTCGCCTTCGCGAGTTGTGTAGAAGATGCGGTAGTAGTGGACCCAATTCACCCAGCTGCTATGAAGAAGTTATACATCAACCCTGCGGATGCTTTTGGAGATCTGTTTTCACAAGTTCAGATGCAAGAAGTTTTTGAAGATTCAAAAACGTTTGCCGACATGCCTCCTCGACGTCCAGTGGAAGAGATCATGTCCGACTATACGGCTCAACGCTCAGCACCTGATTTTGACCTGAAAGCCTTTGTCGAAGCGAATTTTGAAGGCCTACCCACACTGAGCACGAATTTTTCAAGTGACTTAAACTTCAATTTGGACAAGCATATTGAGCGTTTATGGCCTTTTCTAAATAGAGAGGAGTCAGCTCAAAATGGTAAAGGTAGCCTTATCCCTCTTCCAAATGATTACGTGGTGCCTGGAGGTAGATTTAGAGAGGTCTACTATTGGGACTCATATTTCACCATGCTGGGTTTGCTAGTAGATGGTCAGCAGGATTACGCAAAAAGCATGGTAGACAATTTTGCTTTTTTGATCGACGAATTTGGCTTCATTCCAAATGGCAATCGTACTTACTATCTCTCCCGATCGCAGCCTCCTTTTTTCGCACCGATGGTTGGGTTGTTGGTCGAAGAGTATGGTGATAGTGTTCTTTTGGAGTACCTCCCCCAGCTTAGGAAGGAATATGATTTCTGGATGCTCGGAAGTGCGAACCTTGCAAAAGTTGGTGATGCGGAGTTGAGGGCGGTTCGAGTGAAAGGCGAGTTCATTGTCAATCGTTATCACGATACAAATGCAAGACCTCGACCTGAAGGATATAAAGAGGATTCCTTACTTGTAGAAGGAAGCGAACGAGATGAGAAAGCACTTTACACGGACATTCGTGCTGCCTGTGAGTCAGGTTGGGATTTTAGTTCGCGGTGGTTCGTTGATCCCAGTGATTTAGGTACGATTCAAACTTCAAATCTTGCACCTGTCGATTTAAATAGTCTCCTATATTATTTGGAGGACATGCTGTCTAAGGCCTACGAATTAGATGGAAATAGTGAGCAGACTCAAACTTTTGCAAAAGCCGCATACGAGCGACGCCGAGCAATTTTGACAAATTTTTACGATCCCGAATTAAAGTGGTTCGTTGATTTTCAACTTGACCGACAGTCTCCAAATTCTAATGTAACGTTGGCAGGGATGTATCCTTTATTTTTCGGGATAGCTACCGAGGATCAAGCCGAGGATGTCGCCGAACGTTTAGAGCTAGATTTCTTGAAGCCTGGAGGCTTAGTCACAACGCTTGAAAATTCGGGACAGCAGTGGGATGCACCGAACGGTTGGCCCCCACTTCAATGGGTAGCGATTGCAGGGTTACGCAAGTATGGCCATAAAAAGCTAGCAAAAGAAGTCGCTAGACGTTGGTTAACTACCGGTAGGAATGTGTATGCAAAAACGGGTAAAGTCGTAGAGAAATACAATGTTATCGATACTTCAGAACTTGCAGGAGGAGGAGAATATCCTAACCAAGATGGGTTTGGCTGGAGTAATGGCGTTTTTGCGCGAATTATTCATGACTATCCTAAGCTCTAAGGCGGACAGACCATGCTAGATCGAATTGGACGAATCATCCACGATATTCAACAAGGCTATCGGACAGGCTCTAAGTACAAGTCTGATGATCCAATCATTGTACAGCTATATCGTGGCTATCGTTCTTCAACCAAGCTGTTTATTCAAGGTAGAGTTCTTAAGAAGTCACTGATCAAAGTCACGCAGAACGATAAGCGCTGGCGGAATTTTATCAATGCAATTCGCAGATTTGAAAGCGATGAAATTGCTGGAGCCCGTCTAAAACTCAATTATTTCGGTCAAAGCTTTATAAGAGAAGCGGATTCCGAAGGGTACTTTATGGTACATAAAAAGGTTGATGTTGAACCAACTGAACATCCTTGGGAAGCTATTGAAGCTCAACTTGTTGAAACACCATATGGGAAGCCTGCAGGTGACCAGTTTTTGGGCGAGGTAGCAGATTTATCTGCCGAGGCGAAAATTGCAGTGGTCACGGATATCGATGATACTATTTTACAAACTCATGTAACCTCTTTGTTTAAGCTCCGAGCATTGTACCACACGCTAATGGATAATGCCTACACGCGGCTATCGTTCAAAGGAGCTCCTGCTTTATATCAAGCTTTAGCAAACGGGCCTGAAAAAGGAAATGCTTCCAATCCTACGTTCTATTTGTCGAGAAGCCCATGGAACTTATACGATATGCTGGAGCACTTCTTGGATGAGAAGGGATTCCCCAAAGGACCAATTTTCTTAAGAGATGTAGGTCTTCCTTATCTGAGGAATCCGAGTGAGTTTGGCCATAAAGAAGGATCAATATTAAGATTGATAGCTGATTTCCCGAGCCTCCGGTTTGTGTTGATTGGTGATTCTGGAGAGAAGGACGCAGACATTTATCACAGTGTTGCTAAGCGTCATCCCGATCGTATCGCAGCCATTATTATCCGGAACGTGAAAAACAATAGAAATGCGAAACGCATCCAAAGGATGTTTAGTCGTTTACCTGCTGGATTGAACTATCACTTAGTAAAAAACAGTGAAGAGGCAGCCTTGCATCTTAAAAAGTTGGGATTCATTAATCAACAGCAATTTAAGCAGGTCCAAAAAGAAGCGTAAGAGCTTTGTTTCATCGTAGCCTAGCACCAAATTGAGTGTTATAGCCTGCTTTCGAATTAGACCTTGCGAGAAATACTATTTAACCTGTATAATTGAGACGTGTTAGAAGCCTCTCCATATTCTCTCGAACCCTACTTTGTATCTGCTGTCTCAGTTGATATAGTCATCTTCGGTTTTGAAAATAAATCGTTGCGCGTGCTGCTCGTTCAGCGTGGGGTAGAACCTTTCATCAATGATTGGGCTCTTCCGGGGGAGATGGTTCAAGCTGACGAAAACCTTGACGACGCTGCGGACCGAGTGCTTTTCGAGTTAACGAGCATGAATGAGGTCTACCTAGAGCAAGTAGCGAGTTTTGGTGCACCCAAGCGCCATCCAGCTGGACGAGCATTTACAGTAGCTTACTATTCTCTCATTGGGACGAGCGCTCATCCAGTATCTCCCAATGGCTGGGCTCAGCGCGCTCGATATTTTGATATTGAAGAGCTCCCTAAACTTGCTTTTGACCATGCAAAGGTCCTGAATACTTGTTTGGAGCGTCTGCGCGAACGCGTTCGTATGCGGCCAATTGGGTTTGAACTTTTACCGAGGACATTTAGCCTTTCTGACCTTCAGAGCCTCTACGAATCTATTCTAGGCGAAACCTTGGACAAGCGTAATTTCAGAAAGAAAATCCTGTCAATGGGCATAGTTGAAGCAACAGGAGAGCTTCAATCAAATGTTAGTCACCGACCTGCGAAGCTTTATCGTTTTGACGAAAGTCGCTATGAAGCCCTAGTTGAGAAGGGTTTCAGCTTTACCGTCTAGCACTTTACGCTACATTTTTCAGCTTCCGCTAAAACCTAACACCAATATTCCTGTTGGAATTTAGGTAACACATAAATGACCAAAAGAAGGTCAAATACCCTGCTCACAAGACCGTACATTTGCAAGCTATGGCCAACCCTATGGACAACATCCGTAATTTTTGTGTGATCGCGCACATTGATCATGGTAAGTCAACCTTGTCTGATCGCCTACTTGAGTTTACCAAGACGATCGCCGAACGTGATATGCAGTCACAAGCACTTGATTCAATGGATATCGAGCGTGAGCGAGGCATCACAATCAAGAGTCATGCGATTCAGATGTATTACGAGCGTCCTAGCGATGGGCAGAAGTATACGTTTAACCTCATCGACACTCCTGGCCACGTAGATTTTAGTTACGAGGTGAGTCGTTCTATCGCAGCCTGCGAAGGAGCACTTTTACTTGTAGATGCTTCTCAAGGCGTACAAGCGCAGACCATCTCTAATCTCTATCTGGCGATGGAGCATGACCTGGAGATCATTCCAATCCTCAACAAAGTGGATATGGAAAGCGCGATGGTAGAAGAAATGAGCGATCAAATCATTGACTTGATCGGCTGTAAAAAGGAGGATATCGTCCTTGCTTCTGGTAAGACAGGCCTTGGTGTGCCTGATATTATGGAAGCTATCGTTGAGAATATCCCAAGTCCTGAAGGTGATGCAGGTAAGCCACTGCAGGCTTTGATCTTCGATAGTGTGTACAACCCGTTTAGAGGCGTAATCGCTTATTTCCGAGTGCTTAATGGCACGATGAAGAAGAACGATCAGATTCGGTTTATGAACACCAATAGCGACTATGTCGCCAATGAAGTAGGTATTCTGCAGCTGAAAGAAATTGAGCAAAAAGAATTGCGAGCTGGAAACGTAGGATATGTGATTACTGGCATTAAAGAAAGCGCACTCATTAAGGTGGGTGATACGATAACGACCGTTGAAAATCCAGCTTCTGAAGGTATTCAGGGTTTCGAGGAAGTTAAGCCGATGGTTTACGCCGGTATCTTCCCGATAGACAACGACGACTTTGAAGACTTGCGGGAGAGTCTTGAAAAGCTTCAACTCAATGATGCTTCTTTAACGTTCGAGCCGGAGAGTTCTGCAGCACTCGGTTTCGGTTTCCGTTGTGGATTTCTTGGCATGCTTCACTTGGAAATTATTCAAGAGCGCCTCAGCCGTGAGTATGATCAAGAAGTTATTACAACTGTACCAAACGTTAACTACTTCTCTTACTCTACTAAAGGAGAAAAGGCTCACGTTCGCACTCCTTCAGATCTCATAGAATCCACGCAACTCGACTATGTGGAGGAGCCCTACATCAGTGCTCAGATCATCACCATGCCTGAGTACATTGGGCAAATCATGTCGCTTTGCTTGGACAAGCGTGGTACGCTTCAGAAGCAGACCTACCTCACGCAGAGTAGGGTAGAACTCACCTTCGAATTACCACTCGCAGAAATCGTTTTCGATTTTTATGACCGACTCAAGAGTATCAGTCGTGGCTATGCGAGTTTTGATTACCACATGATCGACTTCCGTCGTTCAGATTTGGTCAAACTCGATATTCGCCTCAATGGTGAACCAGTAGATGCACTGACTGCTCTTGTTCACCGCTCTAAGGCGGAATACATCGGTCGAAAGATGTGTAAGAAGCTAAAAGAGCTCCTTCCGCGTCAGCAGTTTATGATTGCCATTCAAGCATCGGTAGGTGCCAAGATTATTGCGCGTGAAACAATCTCAGCGCTTCGTAAGGATGTTACTGCCAAGTGTTATGGTGGTGACATCTCTCGTAAGCGTAAGCTCCTCGAAAAGCAAAAGAAGGGTAAGAAGAAGATGCGTCAGATCGGCAATGTAGAGGTGCCGCAGAAGGCCTTCTTGGATGTGTTGAAGTTAGATTAAACTCTTCTAGTAAAGAATATCTCTCTTCTTCTAATCAAAGATAGTTTGGGCGCGTTAGTCATAGTCTTACTTAGCTATACTAAAACAGCAAAGTAATTGTTTGCTGCTCACCATTATCGGTGATGAATTGTATTGCTTTCAAAGAGGCAGGCGAATTAGTAGGAAGATTAAACGTTGATGTGGTTTCTTCTAATAGATTCTCCTCAATTTGAGTGGAAAGCAATTGCCCCGACAGCGAGTAAACATTGACGGTCAAACCTTCGATATCTCTTATAGGAGTAATGGTTAGCCGGTCTGCACTCCGTTGATGCCAAACCGTTAGAAAGTCATCTCCACTGCTCTTCACGTTTTCCTTGGCGGAAATTTGAAAATATCTTTTCTCGGTTTCTGAGAGTGAGGAAAGGTCGATAGTTCCTCCCGCGAGTTCTACCTTAATCTGGCCAGCTGGCATTTGGTTTTGTAGATGAGAGACACTACTCGCTTCAGAAAATTCTAGATGCGCTCCATTTAAGATCTTAATATTAGCATTTTCATCAGATGCCAATCCTAGTCCGAGTGTACCATCGAAAAGCATTTGACTATTTGGTGCAAGAACAATAGAAGCATTTTTCTTCATAACAAGCATTCCTGCACTATTTCGACCATACCAGAGCCGTTGTTGTTTTGCTACTTCGAGGTAAGAAGACTCATTAAGCTGAATACAAGCAGTTTTATGTCCAAAAATAGGTTGGCCACCACTGAAAACAATGCCGTCTCCGGGTGCTGCTGTTCGCTCCACAAGGCGGAATGGTAGGCAAAAGTCATAGAAGTAATTCACCTCAAACGGAGGAGTGAAATTCGGATCAGCTGTATTTTCAAAAGCGATATCGATGAAAGGCTGTATTAGCAAATCATTTTGGCTATAAATGTTTAAGGTGGCGGTATCTGGCCCACTTGGATTAAAATCAGCCTTTACATAAAAGGTGTCAAGATTATTTGGACCTGGAATCCCTGGAAGTCTATGAGCTAAAAGCGTTGGAATGAAATTACTAGTAAAAGTAGGGTAATAGCTGTTCGGTGAACTATCGTTTTCAACTTCGAGAACATCTCTTATTTCAGAATTAAATTCGAAGAAACCCTTACTCGGAAAACCTCCGAACAGGTTGGCTGTATAGCGCGATTGTAATTCATCTGAATCAACAGTAGCAATGTAAGAATCAATCAAAGGATCTTCCATTTTTTCAGTAAGTACACATAATGATGATACATATAAATCATCAAAATTTGAATTAAATTGATCAATGAGAAGTTGGCGAGTCACGCCAGTTAATTCGTAGGTTAAGTCGATCGTATATTGAGCAACTATGTAGTTTGTGCTGCTAAGATCATCTCCTTGAAGATCTTCTAAAGCATAAGCTGAATTTGCTTCAAGTCTTTTTTCTTCCCCTATGTATTCTAGATAAATGGGCCTTGAGTTGCCTGAAATTCCATTAATAGTAATCTGATTTTGCGTCCAATCAATGCAGACACTTGAGTCTTTTGGATTGCCTATCTGGTCATCTATGGTGGCGTAAGCAACCCAATTAGAAGGGTGAAAAACACTCCTGCTTGAATCAGCGATACAAGGTCGTCTAGCAAAATCGCCTAATTCAAGAAATACGGCAGTTTGGCTTTGTAGAGAAAGTGCTGTCATATAAAAGCAAAGGAAAAGTATTGAGCGAGGCATAGTATTCAAATTAATGTATGAATTTCAGGTTTTAGGAAGCTGTAATACTAGTGAAATAGAATACGTGATTCAATCTGCTACATCTCCAGTATATTAGACTTTGGATAAACAGGTGGTGTCCGAAGGAAAAAGGTACTTAATTTTCTATATATAATTGAATTTATTAGTTGTTTGTACAGTATTCGACATTTTTG
>CALDTK010000061.1 GCA_937924035.1 uncultured Saprospiraceae bacterium
ACCCATGGGACCGATGCCTACAAGCTCGTCAACGATCAGTTGGTGACCTTGAAAATGTCCGACTTGATCGGGTCGACACGCGATGTATACCTCGTCGAAAAAGGTATCCAATGTTTCGAGCATGAACTCCCATTGCGGACGCCCGTTGATGTTCATCGAAAACTTGTCGATGCCCATACGGGTGCTGTGACCGCCGACGAGGAGGACGGCTGTTTTGGAAGGCTGTTGGGGCATGTTACCTGTTGGACTTAGAAAGGTTATTGGCTTGAAATCTATTACATTATGGCCGTTCAGTAGCTATCCTGGTAATACATAATTAAGTAACCTTTTCTATTTTCTTCGATGGCAATTGGAAGTACAACTTGGCTCATTTTGCGTTGCTCGAAAATTGCAAAATTTGCATCTATTACAGATTCTTCTTCGTTCCCGAAAGACTCAATGATAGTCGTGACTTCTGGATCAGGTCTAACGTTTTTTAAGACTCGTTGCTCATCACTGCCAAGGTATTTTATGCTAGAGTATGATCCGTTTTCATAAAGAAAGAAACCTAGGTTGTAGCTGTTTACGCGATTTGATTCTTTTGTGACGGAAATCGCGAGCCGATAGAGATGGTCTAAGTCAGCCGCAAGAAGCGTTTTATCAGAGGGTCTATCTCGCAACAAGGCTCCTATCGCTTCAAGTGAAGGTGATTTTAGCAACGCTTCGATGTTCTCACTAAATTCATCTTTAGATTGACTACGGTCGTATTCATTAAGCCCGTAAATCAATAGGCCGAAACCGATAACTAGCACAGCAAGAACGGCCAACGATTTACTACTAAGCTCAATCTTCATTTTTACTGCTGTTTAGCTTATCAGCTATATCTTCCAAACTACTGGACATAATGTTCATGTTAACCATAAGGCTAACTAAGAAACAGCTAAGAATGATCACTACACAGCTTGACATAAACAAGTAAGCAAATTCTTCAGCTATTCCTCCTAGAATGTCCCATCGGAATATTGCATCAGCTACCGCCAAGATTCCAAGGAAGCACATCACGACAATCAGTATATATGCAATGGTAGTGCAGTTGTCGGCGATTTTTCGGCTATTAAATTCAACTTTCATATCTAATCTTAACTTAAAACTAATGAAGGGTAGTATAACAATGTTGAAGCTGGGTGCGATCACATATCTGGTGCATACTGTCGTGAAAGCAAATTACTATGTTGAGTGTTAGCCATAGTATAAATATATCAAAATTGAAGCTTTATCTAGCCGTTCAATACAACAACTTCAATTTCAAATTCTCTTCAGTCACAATCTTCCCTGAATTTGAAATCGTATTTCCAGAGTGAGAATTGTTTTTAGCCCCCCAAAGGTGAGCGATTTCCTTTACTCGGTTGTTTTTGAAGGTATTGTTCGAAAGGTCTACATTGATGATTCCATACGTGTTGATTAGGATTCCTTCTTTTTCACGAGCACCAGAATTGGTGAAGATGCTGTTGGTTACGATGAGGTTTCCACCTACAGTTGATTCGTCATATCCGCCACGGTAGTAATCGATTACGTTAGCTTGAATTCCATCGAAGGTGCAACCTTCAATCTTGAGGTTCTCTACGTTGTATTCCCCTTTGTCCTCAATTTCCTCGGAAAATTCTAAGCCATTGTTGCAATTCTGAAAGGTAGAATTCGTAAGGTTAATATTCTCCGACATTGAATATTTATATCCCATGATAATGTAATCAAAATTTTGAACTTGACAGTCGCTTATCGTCAAGTTATATAAGCTTGACATGTTCTCTTTGAGACTAGCGAAGGCATACTGAGTGTTTGTTCCAGAAAGGAGAATTCCGCTCAGTGTCAAATCTGCGTTCGGGTTGAGTTCGAACATCGGTGTTTTAGCTTGGCCAGTGAAAGAGATGTTTGCTTTTGCTTCAGGTGAAGCCGCCTGAATCGTCAAAGCTTTATCAATATTTAAGGATGAAGCGATTGTATAATTCCCACTCGCGAGCTCAATGATGTCTCCATCAGCTGCTTGGGCTATGATTCCTGCAAGCTCTTGGCCTGCTTGCATAGCATGCGTTGTTGGATCTTTTCTCGTAGGATTGGTGTCGTACCAATCTGTTCCATACTGAGACCTGTCTAAAATCGGTGGCGCTGATGTCGGCTGCCCCGTGACAGCGCCTATGGCATTACTGTTTTCGCGTGAAGCTCCAAAAAGGTCGTTGTTAAACTGGTCAAAGCCATATCCTATAAAAATATCCTCTTCTGAGAAATCTGTTGTCGGTACTACTATATAGTCCGCGATTTCTTTCATCTCTAAAGACTGGGCATCGATACCTTCGATTTTTTCAAAGGATACTCCTTGATTATTAATGACGTTATTCTTAAATTTTATACCATCAAGTTTGTCATGCGCTACAACAGGCATCTTGTCTCCTTTTTCATTGTAAATCAAGTTGTTCGCCACAACCGTTCGAATTGGTCTAGCAGAGCGGATTTCTGACTTCGGAAGCACTTCTGCTTGACTCACATTTGAACCTACACCAAACTGCAAAGGGTTTTTGCAGTTGATCCAGGAGTTGTAGGCAATCGTAACGTCCGTTACCTGGGTATAGCGATTTTGAGGTGATTTTGGAATACCATTCATGACTGCAAGAGGACTTCTAAAAGCCTCACCGTGTAGGTTGTAGAAGTAATTGTTCGTCACCGTGTGACCTGTGCCGATAATACGGATGCCACCAACATTAGTCGATTTCTCATCTCCAATGAAGTAGTTCCCGTCGATGGTATTGTAATTTCCGTGACGCGTTACGAGAGAACCTTCACTTTTAAAGAAAACGTTGTTTCTAAATTCATTAAAATTCGTCTTACTTGAGATAACTTCTACTTCACCATTACACTCATCAAAGAGGTTATTGGCAACGAGCGTGTAGCTCGGGCTCATAGACGTGTAGCTATTCCCGATCTGAATCGTCTCTGCACTTGGACCTCCTTTAGGAGGGCGTGGTCCAAAATGATTATGGATAATTTTATGATAGTTGTTGATGTTCTGGTTGCCTTCTAAGTCGACTCTCAGGGTAGGACCTCGGTTTGATTTCCCCGCGAGGTAACAGTGGTCAATCTGATTGTGCTGACCTTTCATCAGGATCCAGAGGTCAGTCTCATTTCGTTGAGGTTTGTTGTAATCCTCGATGACGCAGTTGGTTACAACGCAATGATTGGCGACCGTGTCTTCGACGGCGAAGTAAATGACCGCCCGTGAAGGTGAATAGCCCTTGTTGAAATACAGACCTTCAAGTGTAACGTAATCTGCACCGAGTTCAATGTTGGATTGTCCTTGAAGGAAAACTTCACCTGGCGTTTCTGCAGAAATACGAATTGGTGCTTTTTCAGTTCCGCTCGAGGTAATCTTTAGCTGAAGGTCTTTCCAAACGCCGTTTGCGAGAATGATGTTAGCTCCAGGCTCTGCCTCTGAGACGGCTTTATAAAGCTCATCCTTGTTGCTAACTGCAAAAGTATCTGCTGAGTAGGACCCGATATGGGTGTCATTGCAGCCAAAGAAAAGGAGTACTGAAAGGACGAAGAAGAACGAAAATCTCATGTGCGTATTTGCGATGTTAACCTGGTAAGCTAAGCGTTAGCCCATAGTTTCTGAACGGTTTGAAGGTCTTTCTTCATTGCATCGTAGACCATTTTACGATCTACAGTTAGTTCGGATTTCCCTTTCTCAGCTCCGCCCAGTGGGTACTCCAAATGTAGCGATACAGGTGGGTTTAGCCCATACGCTTTAAGTATCTTGAAGTATTTGTTGAAATCCACCATGCCTTCGCCTATCGGTACGTTGATCGGCTTCCATTGATCACCGACTTTTCCCCACTTGAAATCTTTCAAAACGATAACCTGAATGTGATCTTTGAGTAGCTCTAATCCGTTCGTCCATGAAAGTCCTCCGTCTACCGTAGCATGTCTAATATCGTATTGAACCCCAAAGTAATTTGGGTCGGCATTTTTTATAAGCTCATGAATTTCCCAGAAAGATGCGCCAACTTTCGTCCCCGCATGGTTCTGATAGCAGCCAATGATGTTGTGCTTTTTATTGAGTTCCGCTAGTTGATTGACCTGCTTTTGATACCGCAATACCGCGTCAGGTAAAGGGATACCAGCGGGGTATTTGTACCAATTCGTTCTGTAGTGGGCAATCCCATTTGCAGCAGCAGATGTTAGCACAGCGACATCAACAGGATTAACAACGGACTCGATATTCGTGGTTATCATTGAGCAATTAGATCCAGCTGCGACGATGTCTTTCACTGCTCCCGGAAGATCTACGGTCACCTTTTGAGGGAGTACATGTCCTTTGGGCCTCACTGTAAGGTCAACCCCGTCGAAGCCTAACTCCGCTGCCATGGCTCCGGTTTCTTTGTAGTCGAGAAACTGCAGATGCTTGGAGAAAATGCTAACGTTGAGTTTGCCAGGAATGGCTTTTTTATCCGTTCTGTTTATTGGGCTTTCGCCAAAACTTAACACATTCGCGAAGGGCAACCCGCAGGTCGCTGCTGCTGAATGTTTGATGAAGGATCTTCTGGAGTAGGGCATAGCTCTGCTTTAGGCCTACTAAATAAATGCAATTTTCTGGTTTACGGCTCTTGAAGAGATTTAAAGGCTACTAGTTCTCTTGTCGGACTCCTCAAGTAGCCGTGAGAAATTTTATTGTATCAATATGCGTATTCTTCAAATTGAATGAGATGGTCTTTAGCCAATTGCTTCCAATCCTTGAAGTCGCAGTTTTCTAAATAGGTTGTATTTACTCTAACGTCGTTGTATTGAGTTTTTCCTTTGTTTTTAGTCTGACTTACCAAGCCAATGAGACAAGCTGTTTCATCAGCATAGTCTTCTTCAATTTTATAAACGTAGTATTTGGACTTTGAGGAATCTTTAATTGTACCTAGTAACTTTGCTTCACATTGGTAGCAGTCATCCGAGTCGAGGTAGTCCTCTAATTTTGACATGTATACAGATGCTTTTGATTGAAGACTGTCTGGTAATTCTGCTTTGCGTTCATTTTGAATAAGCAACTTTTGAATATCGTATCTGTAGTACGCGTCGGCGAGTAGCTCCTTGGTTGTGCTCTTGTCAATAGACATGTTGTTTGATAGTCGAGCCAGAAGTAGGTTTGACTTCGTAAAGTAGGGTAGTCCTGATGTGTCTATTTTGTTTATGTAAGGCTTGTTTTTGTCACTAATAAAAGAGGTGAAAAAGTTTATGGAATTATAAACATCATAAAATTCAACTTTACGTGTAGTGTCAATCTTAAAGTCAAGCGTTGATACAATTTTGTCATAATTTTGATCAACCTTGTCAATAAGTGATTGGTTTTCAGAACGACTACACCTGTTGATGATTCCTAGGATTGTAGATTTATGTTCCTCGTATGGTAACGTTGTGATAAGCTGATCGAAATACTGATACGTTAGCTTATCAGAGGTGCTAAAAGGGCTAAAGATGTCACACCAGTAATGCTCTGTTTCTGGGGTAGCTTGAAAGAGGATCTCAATTGCTGATATGGTATCTCCTAGCTCATATAATTTTGAAAGGGCACATGACCTCAAATTGTCACTAGCATAATGATTGTTCGCAATGGTGTAACTGAGTTCTCTTGCATCGAAACTAGGCATCGCATATAGGAAGTCAGTAATCCCTTCATTTTGTTCGGTATGCACGGAGTCGCGCATGTATTCAGAGAGAAATATTTCGTTCAGTTGACCGGCATAGGTAGAGTCTATCTCGTTGTAATTCAATGCGTCTAGTGCCAGCGACGCTGTTAAACTGTCAGGGCTGTAGAGTTGCGAAAGCAGTTGAGGGGTCTTGTCTTCTAGAATGCTGATTTGCGATTGTGGGGTGCTAAGGATTTTTGCATTCAAAAAGGATTCGGCATTATCGCAATAGACTCCACTAGAGTCCGAAAATACAGAGTAGACGATGACTCTTTTATCATATAACCAAGTTTGGATTCTGGTATGGGATTGGCGATCTTTCGTTGTGAGGAGGACTTCTCGTCCAACTAGATCGTTTTTGTATACAGCTTTTGATGAAATAATGGTGTCATTCCATGAGACAAAATTATCGGTATAGTCTACATAGAAGCTATCAAGATTCTTCACCGAAAAGAGATCTTTTACATTATAGATTTCGACACTTAAAGCGTTGCCTGTGCTCGGGTCATCGGTATACCACGTTTGCCCTTTTCCTAGAAAAGTTTCGCGCTCAATAATGGTGTCGTATTCAATTCTGTGTCTTTTGAAATAGGGGAAATTATAACCATCTACACTTCTTTGTTTTATTTCACTACTCGCATAGGGTAAGAATTTTAAATTTTCGACCAGCAGCTCTTCGTTTTCTATCAAGTCTCCTGGAGACATATATTGTTGCATAAACCTGTAAATGCGGTTTCCACGAATGAAAATATGCATCACAGCATCGTATTGCGCGTTGAATTTTAACTTCACCACGCGCCCTTCATTGCCATTTATCGTTACATCCTCAACGGAAGTAATGGTGTGTCCTTGTTGTACGAATTCTTCAACAAGTCCATTTAATGCCGCTTCTCGATCCTCTAAATAAAAACCTATTGGGTAGTCGTTGTATGCTATCATAGAATTCCTCATAGAGGTCAAATCGCTATGAATCCTGAGGTTGATCTCAATCGTATCCATTCCCAAATGTGTTTGATTTGGATAGGGTTGATTCAGTGTTGTAAAGTCTCTTGGGAATGTGGTCTGAAATCCTCCTATTGGGTCTGAATAGATTTGCCAAGGAATAAGCTTTGAATCAATTTTAAAGTTGTCGGCTATTCCAGTAAACGTTGAACTTACAGCTGTGACTTTGTAACTATTTTCTTTGAGTATTGCTATAATACTTTCCTCGCCTAATAAATGACCCGCTCCAACAGCAGAGAACAAAGACTTTTTCTCCAACGTGCTCATGATTGTGGCCGCCATGTCCTTGTTGCGTTTGATCATCATTGGACTTTCTGCAAACGCACTACCTAACTGTGCTTCTAGATTCTCAAGATTTCCTTTTCCATAAGTGTCTATCATGCTGTTCATCATGAGCTTTTCAAGAAGGGTGTCTGTAGGATTCCCATATTTCGCCCGATTGATTGACTGGCTTAGTATGCTTTGCAGTTGATTGCCTATCGGTTCAAGCCCTATAATCTCTTTGTCTAGCGTTTTTGCAACACCAAAAAGGTGCAGGTCAATAAAAGTCTTACGATCTTTATTTCCTGAATAAGATTCTTCAAAGGTCTTAACGTTCAAGGGGTGTTTGTTCTCTAGTTCATCGAAGTCAAGACCGTTTTCTTCATTGAACTTTTCTTTGAATTTTTCATACTCTTCTTGTGACAAGGATTCTTTGTAGTAATTCGTCGTATCACCTTGAAGCATTAATTCAATCGTTGACTTTACGATGGAATCTGGATGGACCTCCAATGCAAAGACTTCGCATTCGTCTAGGGCAAGCATCACTGAATCTGCAAATCCGAACGCTCTTTCATCGTACACGTGCATGGTTCCGAACAAGTAGCCAGCGTTTTTCATTCCTTCTTTCTCTACTTTCCAGAGGAGGTTGTAGGTGTTCTCAATTTTTATGAAAGTGCATTTGCCCGATTTGCCAACATTCGAAGTGTAGGTCCCTTCATACCGATTGCCTTCTGCTGTATTGATCGTCGTTGTTAATTGGTCACCTGGTTCTAATGCTCCTGGTGCATTGATCGACTCTCTGTGGGTGAGGAGGTAAGTGGAATCATTAAGCCATTCAATATCCAGTATAAGTTTTGATTGTCCACCTTGGTAGGTTTCGGTCTGCGTATCCTCCGTTCTTTCTATCGTAACAGCTGCTCCTAAATCTTCATATTGAAAGGTTCCTGTTCTAAACTTCTCGTACTTAGAAGAGTCTTGCGCAAAGGCAACTGTATAGAGGAATCCTAATAGTGTAAGTAAAATCGCTTTCTTCATTCGTTTTATCATTCTATTTGTGGGCGAATATAGTTGCCAGCTACATCCAGCTCTAAGACGTTTAACGGTATACCTTGTTTAGCGCATTTGGCTAATACTTTTAGTAGACTCGAACATCTCTAGGGATTAGAAAAGAAAACCCCTTGTTCGTTCATGAACGTGCTACTCTTTTCATTCAAAAGCAACGGACTTCCTTCAAAATTTGTCGCGCGTAACCTCAGCTCTCTGTAGATACATGTTGTAGCGGCATAGTCCCAAATACTTCCACCACCAGGCTGTTCTTTAGGATGTTTCAGCATACAGGCTGGTCCGTTTTCCAAAACATGGATAGCGTTTAATACAGCACCACCGCCAGACATCTCTTTTATTCCAGATAGGTTTAACTTTTGCCTTATTTCTTGCAGCATATGCTCTATTTCACTTACACGAGGAGTGTCTGCTAAGGCACGATCTGTTACGTAAGTAAAGAAGTCATTCGTATTGTTGATTTCCCAAGGGGTACTGTTCTTGAATGCACCAATGCCTTTGATCGCATGATACGTTATGTCCCTGCTTGGGTCATATACCACTCCAATGTGAGGTGTGCCATCCTTAGCGAGAAGCGCAATGGATACAGAGAATCCAGGGTGTTGATTGATGAAGGCTAAGGTCCCATCCATCGGGTCGATGCACCAAAAGAAGTCCTTTTCAAATCTACTCGAATCATCTTCTGTTTCTTCGGACAAAAGACCTAAGTCATAAGCTTTGCAGGTAGGTTGTAGCATAGCGAGTATTGCCGCTTCGCATTTACGATCTACTTCTGTGACAACCTGAGAAGCAAGGCTGTCACCTCCTTCTTTTTGTTCAACTGAGACCTCCGCATGCATCGATTCTTGGATGATCTTCCCTGCGGAGCGAGCCGCTTCGATAGCTATTTCACTTAATTGAATGAGGTCTATTTTCATAAAGCGTTGATGACTTCAGCTAGTACTCGCTCACTATAGGAATTGATTTTCCAATGTCCCGGGCTCCATCCTTTCAAAAAGCGATGAAAGTCCGCCCAAGCTAAACGATACATGGTGCGCCACTCGGTTTCAAGAGCTTGGTTTGGCTTTTCTAAGGCATTTTGAAAATACTTGAAATAGGTGTCTAAGATTTTTGCTTCCAGACGTTCGCAATCTTTTTCATCAAGACAGCTACCGATGAAGTAGGCCACATCTTTCATTCCGCAACCGCCGCCTACGTATTGGAAATCGACCCCAGCCACATCGCCGTTATTGGCAAAACAGAAGTTGGCCAACTTCGCGTCTCCGTGTACAAAGGTTTGATAAGTACAACTACCAAGTTTTTTATCGATAAGTGGGGCTGCCTCTTTTAGCTTTTGGTCAGTCAAGGCTGCCAGTTCATCAGGCCGGGTCGCCAAATGCCAATAGGTGCCTACCTCCCAAAGACCTTTAGGATTCTCTCCCAAGTAGCTTGCATGAAACTTGGCCAACCATGCTAAGCACCTTTCGAGTTCTTCCCAAGAAAGGGTGTGCTTCCGCAAAACAAAACCTGCGGCATCCAAGTCTTCTAAGATCATCAAGACTTCTCCTTCATGTCGCTCTATGCCGAGGCAGTGGGGTAGTCGCGCAGCACTTTTCTGGCTGTACGTTTCATACCAGTTCGTCTCAACGTCATAAGATTTCACCTTTCGTTGGTGCCCTATATCCGTGTTCCATCCACGTGGATGATTCGCTTTGTTTGGCAGCTGGACGTGTTTGACAACGACACTCGGAACGGTGGCGTTCTCCAATCTTAAACGCATAATCTTGCCGTAGCCACTCCAGAGTTCTTGGATGACTTTGGTTTTGCTTATAGTTGAAGCTCCTGTTTTTTGGATGAGGGTGGAGTGGAGGTGAGAAAACATCGAGAGCCAAGGTAATGAGTCCGCCAATTAGTATAGACTACGCTTGAAGTAGCTTATGAGCACTTTTGCTGAGTTTGTCGACCGACTAACTACATAGCTCCACGTCCCCTTTCGTGAATTATTTCCATAAATGGGTTTGGGTTAAATGATCGGGACAAAAATTTTTGGCAGTTGGCTATTCTCGTCGAAATCCTATTTTTTTAGGCTTAGGTTCTTGATAGTCTGACTCGTTATAGTTGAATATTTCTGAAATTGTGAGTTCGGTATATTTACCCTCAATTCCCATCTTACTGAGTAGTCTTCGTGTTTTATCCCTCTCAAGAGGTTTGAACTCATATTTGGTTATCATACGCCCTTTTCTCAGTAAAGCAGTATCAATTTTTGACAGACTAATATTAAAAGAGCAAATGATTTTTATATTTAAGTAGTCAGAAAATAATCCATCTGTCAATTGTAGGATAGTTGAGACAAAAGAATCTTCTTTTAGGTGAGTTCTTGTTGCAAGAACCTTTTCAGCATCCTCAATAATGAGGATAGAATTTCTCTGTTTTAAGAGAAAGGAAATAAAGTTTGGCTCCAGTAAATGCTTAATGAACTCGTTTTGGACAAAGATGAAGTTGGAGTCTGGATATTGAGAAATAAGGCTTTTGATGTATGTGGTTTTACCCGTTCCTGGGACTCCGTAGAAGAGTATCAATCCAGAACCAAGGCTGTCAAAGGAGTCGTGAATCTTTTCGTCTACTGCTTTGAAATCGTCATTATAATTTGATTCAATATCGGCTTCTACATTTTCAAATCGAACTTCACTAGTTACGAACTCTCCTTTCTTATTACTGAGTACCTTGAATGTTGGGGTTCTATTCAGGCCAAACGTTTGCCTGAGTTTGTGATTAGCATCAATAATCCATTTTTCGGATTTCAAATCATTACAATCATATAGAAATTCAACGAAAAGGGTTTCGCCTCCAAGTGAAACCCAGATCAACTTGCTAGAAGAGCTGCTTTGAAAAAGAATGCGGTGAGGATAGTCTTTGCTGAAGTCTGCATTGCTTGAGTCTTCAGTGTCCCAGTTTTTGTATAACGTTATAAATTCGGGCGCCTTCAATCCTATTAGTTCAAGTGACGCTTCCATGTTTTCCCTAGAAGGTCTCATGGGGACTTCTAGCAGTAACTCTGAGGCTAAGGTGTTGAAAACTAGTGTGAAGTAGGCCTTCCGATCAAAGTCTTGATAGGAGTCAAATGCCTTTAATAAATCTACCTTGTTCAATTTTGATTTTTTTGTGATGATACTACATCTACGAAGTTACTATCAATGTTCTGAATGAGGATCTTGTTATGTATTTCTAATCAATTTTGGCGGTCTCTTTTTGGTAGAAAAAGTCTTAAATAATTCTTCCATCATAAAAAGTACGTTGCAATTAGCCTTCTTCGTAAAAACGCCTGTGTTTTAAATTCTTACTACTTAAAAGTTAGTTTACCCTAAAAAGATGTCTATGGAGTTTTATAATCTGGTAGATATAAGGTTGGAACTACTACTGACCTTACTGTATAATTTTTATCGATAGGTGGATTGTCAGAATTATAATCGAAAATCCAAGTGAATATGGCCAAATAGAGCTTTGGTATCTGTCCTTTAAGGTGCTGATTGGGTCAGTACTAAGAGTAATTACCTTAATAGCAAGAATGCCTATCATCTTCACGCATTTAAAGAAGCCTCCGATTATTATTTCGATTAATAAATGAGAAAATAACTCTGCGAGATATTCAAACATGATTATAGATGTGCCATTGATTAAACAGTGTCTATAGGTGTTTATCATAATATTGAAAACCCAGTACGCTACATTTTTAGCTTTACCCCTTCCTCCCCAACGCTTGATGCGCCGAAGCAAAATGCCCCTCCGCAATCGCAGCGCCAATCGAGAGCTCGCCTGCCAAGGCGACGGCACAACAGATTTCGGCAAACTTGTTTACGTCCTCAGCACTTCCACAATCTATGATGTCGAGGGCTTCTTTTTGGGTAGGTAATGCTGTACCTCCGCCTACCGTTCCAACGATCAATCCGGGTAAGGTGAGTGATGCGTACAAGTCGCCGTTACTTCTCGTTTCAACCCTGCTGATGCCAACAGCCGCTTCAGCAATACAGGCAATATCCTGTCCGCAGGCAATGAAGATGGCCGTGAGTGCATTGGCAATGTGTCCCTGATTACCTACCGCCCCAGTTTGTAAGGCTGCCAGCGTTCCTGTTTGCCAAAGCTTAGCAATATTATCCGCCGATGATTTTAAAACTTCTTGAATGACCGATTTTGTAAGCGTAACCTCTGAAATTACTTTTCGTCCTCTTACCCTTGATAAAGCCAGATAATTGCTTTTTTTATCACCCGACATGTTTGCGTCTATGAAATATTGAGTTGGGGTATGTGGGGCTTTCGCCAAAACCTGCTTTACGAGATAATCCGTTGCGATCGTAACCATGTTCTGTCCCGCGGCGGCGCCCGTTTCAAAAGAGAAGGTCACATGAATCCCATTGCCCTCATGCAACACCTCAAGGCTCAATAGCTCAGCAAACCTGCTCACCTGGCGTACACCATCACTTAGCGATGGCTTGAGTGACTTGATCCACTTTCCAAAAGAGATGGCTTCCTGAAGTCCATCGAATTCAAAGTAAGGACTACGGTGTACCTGGTTCGAAATCGTTCGAGCCACAAAACCACCACTCACGGAACCTGCCTTAATCCCTCTGTTGTAAGAGGCCACCAGCGCGCCTTCCGTCGTCGCCATTGGGATCATATGCTCTGTTGTCCCTGCTGTTCCCTTTAGCAAGAGCGGCCCCGCGAGACCAATTGGAACTTGCGCAAAGCCAATGAAATTCTCAATGTTACCCGCAAACGACTGGTTATGATTGATTTGCGTCTCACCGCTGATGTACCTAGGGTTTTTGTCAAGCGCTCGTAGCTTCTCCAAGTACTTGTTTTGGATGTCGGTAGCATTCATGATGTAAGTATACTACTGAGATTCCAGTTGGTATGATTGAGTTCGACCAAGTTGAGATGTATGCTTGCAGCCTCATTTCCGACTTTTCGAAAGTATTTCTTGTTTTCGTAAGAACGATAGCGCAAAGGTGAAGGCTTTCGAATCGGCCGATGTAGTCAAAACCGTGGATTGTGTAGCTAAAATAGGCAGAAAGGCCATTTGGGTTGCCTTCTACACGTTCTGGCAATGAGCAGCAATAAGTAAGACGTGGACCTAAAAGGTTTCTTTACTAAAGGTAGGGCCGCTTTACTTTTTATTCGGCTTTCTCCAAAACGTCAGGTGGCGTGTGTAGAGGGGAGGGGATTGTCAGTATGGCTAAAATTTTGGTTTTAGTTCTTTTTTCAACTTGCTTAGCTTATTCCTTAAGAAGCTTACTGACTGTCTAAATCATCAATCCATATCTCGTTTTTCCGGTAAGGCATACTTTATCATATCTGTGAAGTTCAAAAAGAGCGTTTCTGCATTCGATAGCATTGTTTTTATTTCTGGGCCATCGTCGTGATAAATCATCAGTACTTTAGGGTTGATATTGTCAATACTAATATAAATTCCCTCGCTAGTTGTTCTACGATCTTCACCTATGCAGATATACCCGTTTTTGATCAATTTGAACATAGGGAATACTTCTGCCGAATAGAAGGCAAATTCTTGAGCGTTGAGAAAGGTCATTGACATAGTCGGAAGACTGTCGTAGGGTTTCCCTTTTAGCGCTTCTTGGCCGTGGTCATTAGGTAACCAGATTTCTAGATCGGCAATAGGATAAGTCGTAAGAATATCTATATACCACTGAGGGATTTTCTCTCGTAGTCTTTTCGGGATAGCGCCAATTTCTTCCTCTGTAGTAACTTTGCCTCTGATTAAACATTCGGGATATTTGTCAAAGAAGCGCTTTACAGATTCAATTAAAACGTACGGTGGTTTCATAGTATTGAAAGTTTAAGACTATGAGCAGTAGTGTCGCTGAAGGAGCTATTATTCATCGGTTTTGCATGTGTCCTGTATGGGTTTGATATATTATAAAGATATCATAGTTTCTAGATGGTTCAAAGCTAATTCATCATCCGGGCTAATTGATATTGTCAAGAGTTAATCGACCTGATTCTGTAAAGTCTCTTTAATCGGAATGATTCTGATCTGGTGTCTAAGCTTATACTCTTTAACCTACCCCAAATACGATTCCCAATACCTAACAGCATAGTAGGGTAAGTTCACTAGCGTATATCCAAAACCACTAGGTGTAGTCACCTCTTCCTTCGAATAGCTGTTTTGCAACGCGCGAATTCCGATGGCTGAATCCGTTCGTTCCATGAAGAGATGTAAAGATCTCAATCTTCCGACTGCACCAGATTTAATTTCCAGAGGATACAGCTTGCTTTTAGAAACGAGAAGAAGGTCTATTTCCGCACTCGACCCCGCTTTTTCGCGAATCCAAAAATAAGGAGACCAAGAGGGCTCATGATGTCGAGCAATTATTTCTTGCGCAACGATATGTTGAGCAATTCGCCCTCTATAGATTGCCGTAAGGTCTTGCACACCCAGTAAGTCTGCTTGTATACCACGTGCGTAATTGAGTAGGCCCGTATCTAAGAATTGAATTCTGGGGCGGCGTTTAAAGGCTGGGACAAGAGGCAATCCTAAGGATGTAGTAGGGTAGATTAATCTCAATACGCCAGCTAATTGAAGTGCCTGAAATGCTTCTCCGACTTCATCGCTTCGATAGTTAGAGCCACCAAATTGGGCGAGTTTGATCCTGTCATCCTCTGCTACAGCAGTTGTAATTAAATGTCGAAGTACAGCTCGTTGCTGTGAGTTTTTCGCATACTTTTCGATATCAGCTCGATAGGAGGACCAGATAGATTCATAAAGGGACGAAAGTTGATGAAGTTCCGCTCCATCAGCTAAGGCAGCTACGACCTCTGGCATACCTCCAACGACGGTGTAGCGATGAAAAAGAGCTAATACGTCTGGATGGGCGTAATCAGGTACCGGTCCTGCTTCTAATATATCAGCATATTGTTCCTTCCCAATCCACTGCAAATACTCGGTAAAGCTCAAGGGGTGAAGGGTATAAAATTCTACGCGTCCTACGGGGAAGCTTTTTACTTCTCCCATTGCAAATTCGAGCAAAGAACCGGCGGCAATTACGTGTAATTCTGGATAGACTTCGTAGAAATATCGAAGTTGCTGAATGGCTTCTGGTGCCTCCTGTATTTCGTCAATAAAGAGTAGGGTATCACCAGCGAGTCGTTCGACACCCGCACGTAAAGCAAGTCGAGAAGCTAGTTCTTCAATAGGAGGAAGTCCGTCGAATAAGCTCTTGTCTTTGGGCAGTTCTAAGTTTAACTGTATGAAATGCTCGTACTGCTCAGCAAAAAGCTTGACCAACGAAGATTTACCGACCTGACGCGCCCCTCTGATTAACAGTGGTTTACGTGTAGATTTCTCGCGCCAATGCTCGAGCCATTTTAAGGCTGTTCTATTGCGTATTCTCATAATTGACCCCAAATATACCTGTTTTTCGACGGCCGTTTCGTCTAAAATGGGGGTATTATAGCCACATTTCCCGTCTAAAATGGGGGTATTACAACCGAATTCCATGTCTAAAATGAGGGCATTTGGTTTAGTAACACCTTCAAAACCTTCATCAAAACGGTCATTTTAGCTTAAAACCAGCCCACCCGTTTTCACGAAAGTAGGAGGAAAGCCACAACACCTGTTTTCACGAAAGTGGAAGAAAAAGCTTACTCAGCCTCCTTAAATTTCTTGATCATTTCCAGCGGCAACTCATGCGCACGACCCGCAGCTTGTGCATATTGAGAAGGCACATTGTTGACGCCACGACGCATCCCCTCATAAATGCCCCCGATCACGGTGCCCATGAACTCCCCTAAGGCTGTAACGCGCTCTTCGATATACGCATCTACGGGTACGTCATGGAACTTCAACTTCGTACCGTAGACCTGATTGATCAAGTCGGCCAACTCCGCCTGCGTGATCGGCTGACCGGTAAGGTTGTAGGTCTGACCATTGTGCTTTTCTTCTGTGAGCATTTTGGTAAAGGCCATAGCCAATTCCGCTCTACTCGTATAGCCGCACTTGCCCTCGCCTGCACAATTTCGGATCTCACCTTCCTTCACATAGGTGTCAATGTATTCCAAATCCGGCTCTATGTAGATCCCGTTTCGCCCGATCACGAAGTCAAGTCCAGAATTGCGGATATCCGCCTCGGTCTGCCGATTACTTTGTACCACAGGACTGAACGTTGTGCCTTCTTCCGCACCCACGATGCTCGTGTACACGATCTTTTGAACGCCATTGTCTTTAGCGGCTTCAATCACATTGCGGTGTTGACCGATGCGTTTGTCAGGAGCATCCATGCCCGAAAGCAGCATTACCGCATCGACTCCATTCAGCGCCTCATCGAATTGCTCGCGACTGTTGTAATCACCTTTGCGCACTTCTACGCCGAGATATTCCGCTTTGGCTGGGGTGCGCGCGATGGCAATGACGTTTTCGGTACCAAGCACTTGAATCAATTGCTTGGTGATGGCCGAACCTAATTTTCCGCTGGCGGAGGTGACTGCTATTTTCATGACGTTATGTTTTAATCGTTTTTCTTTGCATTCTAAAAGTAAGAATCCTGTTTTTGATTGCTGGTATTCTTAAGATAAATCCAAGGCCTACGATTATGGCATAAATCGCCCAAGTCTTTTCCAGAATGGCCACATGAGCAAGACTCAAGATTATGGCAGCGTAAGATAAAGATTGCATTTTCTTCCAGGTTAATTTAAGCCATTTCATCGACTTCCGGTTTGAAGTGAAGAAGAGTGGAATCAAGATGAGTACAGCTATAAAACCGAACACATAATTCACTTGAGTGAAGCTTTCGCCAAAACCTTCGGCGGCAATGAAAAAGATGAAATGCAAAAAGCTCCAAACGGCTGTCGCAATACCCATTGCTTGTCGTACGAACAGGTTGGTAACCCCAAAGAGAATGAAAAACGGAGTGCAAGTTAAAACAGCCGTCATCCAGCGTATGGCGAACTCGCCAGTCACGTGATAGAGCATATCTAGCGTGCTCCTTCCTTCGCCACCTGCGCCTTCGACCAAAGTGATCGCAAGGCCATTTGAGAAGTCGATGTTCAACATCTTGAAAACGATGAGCATCGGGAGCATCGCCAGTATGGCAACAAGGATCCAGCCGTAGTTTTTCTTAACGAATTTCATGTTACGACTTGGTCGAAATCAACACCACTTTTCCGTGGTACTGAGGTTGTAGATGATACTTGCCAGATTGATTCACGGTAGCCAAAAATGCTTGACTGTCAGCCATGTTTGCATTGTCTACATAGATGATAGTATCCTTATGGAAGTTCGACTCCAGCATATTGAATAACGGAAGGTACAGATCTTTCCATCCGTCTAAGAACAAGAGATCAATAGGTTGGTCGTGACCTTTGAGTGTCTCCATGGCATCGCCGGTTCTCACCTCAATCAACTCGTCAACACCAGCTTGCTTAAAATTCTTGATCGCCTGCTGTGCTTTGGACGCGAGCAATTCTGTGGTGATGATGTGACCGCCTGATTCCATTACTCCTTTTGCAAGGTAGAGGGTGGATATTCCGAAGGAAGTTCCAAACTCTACGATGTTCTTCAACTTTCGGTCCTTAATAAGTTGGTGGAGGTCTTCTCCCTGTTCGGCAGAAATAGAGAGATAAGCCATCTCAAAGTCAGCAGGGCGCATGGGTCTAAAAAAGCTCTTCGCTACGGCCTTCGCCATTTTCAAGCGATCGAATCGAGCATCATCAAAAAGTTGATTTAAAGTCGATTGTACTTGAACGTGTGATTGTGTATTAAACATGGTTGGTTGGGTTAAAATAAGAACATTCTCGTAAGAGATCGTTCTCTTTGGTTTGATAACCCAAAGGTGAAGACTTTTCCATCGGTTCTAATTATCAAAGCGTATCAAAGGATGGTAAAAGTGTAACTAGTTGTCAGGTATTTCGTCGAAACTGGACTGGGGTAGTGCCTGAATTCTTCTTGAAGAACTTGACCATGTTGGCGGGTTCATCAAATCCCGTTTCAAAACTGATCTCCTTGACCGATTGATCGGTTGACACCAAGTACCGCTTGATTTCCGTGGTTACGAAGCCATCAATGAAGGCTTTGACCGTTTTGCCGCTCAACTTCTTGACGATGTCATTAAGAAACTTGTAGGAGATGAATAGCTTAGAGGCATAATACCTTGAACTTCTAGAAACTACGTAGTCAGTTTCGAGCATGTCTTTGAAGCGACTAAACAGTTCCAGCCAATGCACCTCGACGCCATCGGTCGAGGTGTCGGCCTTCGCTCTTTCTGCTTTAAGCAAAACCAGTTGAAGGTTCGCCTGCAAAATGTCGGACTTGGCAAAGTCATTGTCAAAGTTGAACTCGCTATAGAGCTTCTCTGTGGAGTCAATCAGGTTGTCTTTCCCTAGGTCTTGCTGGTGAAGGATGGGGATTTCAATATGATAATTGAATAATCGACTGAACTTAAGTGCGTCAGAGGAATAGGCAAACTTGTCTAGTAAATGACGATTGAAAATAATCCCATACCCGTTGGATTTACGAATGGATTCTGTGAAATGGTGGACTTGATTTTTGGCAATGAACAGAGCGCTGCCTTTTTGTAGCGTGTACGATTTGAAATCGATAAAGTGAACGTAAGGCCCTTTGGTCGCAACCAAGATTAAGTAGAATTCGATCCTGTGTGGTGCAAACGGATCATGGTCCTTCGGTTTACCCAACTTGGAACCGAGTTGCGCAAATGTCACTACTTCTACGTCAAGTTGTCTGCGGCCTTCAAATGATATTTGGGGTATTTCTTGTTTTAAGGTACTTGCCATAAGGGTGTTCCGAAAGTAGAGAATGGAGGCTAGATGAACTGCATCTGGACGGTGATGGTTGAAAAAGGGACGAAAGGCGAAAGACTTAATTTATCATTTGCATTCAACTCCAGGAGCGAGCAGAGTTTGTTGTAAGCTTCACTTGTCTATCTATGAATTGTATCCAAAAAACAAGTCCTCACATTAACCATAAGGTCAAAACCAATATAATAAACCGATAAATCATGTTTGCCATCGTCACACTGAACATAACCACTAAGCCTGCTGATATGGCCCAATACCGACGAATGTTCATGAATTTTTTGATGCTGAGGATGGCATACAACAACGGTAAACCAAAGTTAAATAGGTAGAACGAATAGTAGGCTGCCAGCGATTCTTCGTGGCTTGCAAAGAAGGTGATTATGCTATCCATTCCAATGAGCAGTATCCAACTCGTTATGAATACACTGAAGAAATGAAAGGCGTAAATAAGGCTGTTGAAATAGAACCTTCTTTTCTTGAACGCTATTAAGTGTACAAGGAGAGCGATCATCTGGACATTAAGGATCATGATAACTTTTGAGATGTTGTCACTCGTATTTTGATACGCCGTATTATAAGCTGCTGATTCTAGCCCCGAGTTTTGCATCGACAGTCTTACCCACGGTTTGATCCACTTGCTATACAGCTGTCCATAGAATTGAACATAAAGTGTAAGAGATTATTTATCACTAGTTGAGCTTCTAAGTCCAGCGGGTCGATTCTCCTTTCCTACGGAAAATGTCAAAGCATCGCCCAGCGTATTCCTCATTTCATCAGCGATTCGTTTGATTTCTTCAACAACTTCGGGGTGTTGTTCCGCTACGTCTACGTGTTCACCCAAGTCATTATCGAGGTTGTACAGTTCTATGTTTTCAATGGTGTTGTACTCGTATGCTACAGGGAGGCCGTTCTGTCCGCCTGGCTTCCCGTTTAGTGTTCGGTATCGATGTGGGAAGTACAGCTTCCAGTTGTTGTAGCGCACCCCATGAAGTTCGTTCACATGGTAGTAAAAGAAATAGGCTTCATGCGGGCTAGTGCTTGATTCACCCGTCCAGATGTTCCATACATTTTTACCATCAATCGTTCGGTCAGGCAATTCAGCCTGGGTAATGTGGGCAATTGTTGGTAGCACATCAATGTTCATCATTGGGGTGCGGATCGTTCTATTTGGCGATAATTTGCTTGGAAAGTAGATTATGCAAGGTTCTCGCTGTCCTCCTTCTAAGGCCGTTCCTTTTCCTTCTCTGAGCGGAGCAGCGCTACCTGCATGGTCGCCATAGTTGAGCCATGGGCCATTATCAGAAGTGAAGATGACAAGAGTATTCTTCTCAATGTCATGTTGCTTTAAGCTGGCCAAGATTTGTCCTACAGACCAATCAATTTCCATGATAACATCCCCGTAAAGACCTCGCTCTGATTTACCCTTAAATTTTTCAGACACATATAAGGGGACATGCGGTTGAGGGTGCGCGACATAGAGGAAAAAGGGTTTGTCCTTATTGCTGGAAATAAATTCCACGCTCTTTTCGGTGATTTTGGTGGTTAGAGATGATTGATCCCTTAGCGTATCAATTACTTGTTCGTTTTCGAATAACTGTAAGTCGGAAAAATTGAAATGTGTGCCTTGTTGAGGATGTAAGGGCCACATGTCATTGGAGTATGGTATTCCATAGAATTCATCAAAGCCTTGCTGGTTAGGCATGAAGTCAGGGTGGTCGCCGAGGTGCCATTTACCAAATATGCCAGTACGGTAGCCTTCATTTTGGAGCATTTCAGCAATTGTTGTCTCTTCTAAGCTCAGTCCTTTATCGCTGTTGGGCATAAATGCTCCGTGTATGCCTATGCGGTTAGGGTAGCAACCAGTAAGCATCGCAGCTCGCGATGCAGAACAAACCGCTTGTGCTGCATAAAAGTCTGTGAGGCGAATGCCTCCTGCGGCCATTTTATCAAGGTGGGGAGTCTTTATATCTGGCGAACCGAAGCAACCTAGATCCTGATAGCCTTGGTCATCTGTAAAGATGATGATTACGTTGGGTGGTCTTTCGAAACTCTCTTTAACGGTATTGCACGAAAGAAATACGCACCCGATAAGTGCTAGCAGTAAGGAGAAGTGTTTCATTCAGAAATGGTGAGGTAGAGGTAGGCGAAGTGGGGAAGGGAAATACTATTATTGCTAGTTCAGTTTTGAAAGCTCCTTATTTACTCGTCCAAAGAAAATCCAATCGTTGGATTCTATGTTTTGATATAGAATCAAGCTCATTTGAGGAAAAATACCCAAGGCAATATTTAATTATTGGGATGCCATTCAATTCAGTCCCTTCAGTCTTATTCATGCCATTAAGGTATTTGTTGAAGTTTTCTGCGCTGTCCAGTTTTGCTTGCTCAATTATTGGCTGAACGAGAGTATCAATGTATTTGTATTGATCTACTCCTAATGGGAAGTCTTGAACGGTACTTCGGTCAATCTTAAACAAGTCCCGAATTTCTTGCGAGCGATTGTAGCCTAGGAATAAGCATCGCTGAAAAGTTGTGATCTTGTATTCATCTACCCATGTATCGAAGGCCTGGTTCTCTTCGAGGTCTCTGCTAACTTGATCTACTTGCTGTTCATTTTGACAGGAAATGAAAATTATTAAGATTAGGTTGAGTAGGTAGAGTTTTTTCATTTGAAGATTCGATTGCACTACAAAGTAATTTGAGGGACTTGCCTAGACAATCTAAAACTTAAACGGCTAGCAGTTTAGGAATTTTGTCCACCAAGTTCCCATAAATTAAAAGTTATAAGATCTACAAAGATGGAGTAAGTCTAGTGCGAGTTGTTGGTGCGTTCTTTTTTGTGAACTGCGCCGTGGCAAATTCATGCCCACTAAGATCCTTCCTTAGTTGTGGTTTTATATAGTATGTTTTCCTGGGCTTTCGCTAAAACCTCATTTAGGGTTTTAGCGAAAGCTCAAAAAACTCCTACATAAAAGAAAGAAACCCTCCCAGCACAGCACCGCCGAGGATTATCCAAAGGGTATTCAACTTCTTGAAGTTGAAATAAAACAAAAAGGAGATTGTACAAATGAGTCCTGTCTTCCAGTCAATGACAATGCTTTCGGCCATTTTAAAACTGACAACGACCATTACAGCAACAGCGGCAACATTCACCGCTTCTAAAAAAGACTTGAGCGGCTCACTCTTCTTCATCTTGTGGATGAGCGGATTGAGCGCCCACACGTACAAGAACGAAGGAATGAACATGCCCAGAGTCGCTAAGATGGCTCCTGAATAGCCTCCTACCTTGTATCCGATAAAGGTTGCTGTTGAAAGCACTGGGCCTGGTGTCACTTGCCCTACTGCAATCGCTTCAACCAAATCTGCATGCGTCAACCATCCCAGTTGATCAATTAACTCACCATCGAGGTAAGCGAAGAGCACATATCCACTCCCGAAAAGAACTGCTCCAACCTTTAGAAAGATGAAAAACAGCTTCCATTTGGAATAGGGTATCGCAGCTGCTGCAGAGAAAAGGAGTAAGGGAGCAATGCTACTATTGAGCTGAGAGCGAATAGTCGTCAAGTGGAGGAGTAGCATTAAGATTCCCGCGGCGAGAATGCATAGAATTTCATTAACTCCTAAAAAGGATGCAACAATTACAGCCACTCCAATGGCAGCAAGAAACTTGGTTTTAACCGCCTTTTTGCCAAGCTTGATAATAGCTCCTACGATAAAAGAAAGTACGGCTGCCTTGATACCATTGATGATTGGAACTACCCAAGTTACCTCGCTAAATTTCTCAAAAAATACAGCAACAGCAAGTGTCAAAAGAACTGCTGGGAAGATGAAACATATTCCAGCAACGAAAAGGCCAGGAGCGCCACCACGGTGGCACCCGCAGTGCATTGTCATCTCCGTAGAGTTCGGACCTGGGATCAAATTGGTAGCACCGATGTAATCAAGAAACTCTTCGGTGGTGAGCCACTTTTTCTCATCAACGAGGTCTTCCTGCATCATCGCTACGTGCGCTGCTGGACCGCCAAATGCGACAAAACCAAGACGTAGGAAGTATAGGGAAATCTCTTTCATTGAAACCGATTACAATTATTTTGTCATTGGGACGTCATTGCGAGACGGCGCGAAGCCCCGCTTTGCGAGGGCCCACATGCTTCACACGGGGCTGACTGTCGCGGTAATCTGCCATGCCGACCCCCAACTCAAAAATGAGATGATTTCGACAGCCTTGCGACACTCAATGACGAAATGACAGTAGTCATAATCTGTGTGATCTCTACCTACTGTTTTACGTATCGACTCTAATTAAATGTCTCCTGTCACAGACTCCGTTACATTGATGATATGGTCTCCAATTCGCTCGAGCGAAGAAAAGATATTGTTATAAATCATCGCCGTTTTAGAACTGTAGTCTTCGCTGCCAATACGCTCGCTGTTGTGGGCACGCAGCTTATTGCGCATCTGATTAATTTCCTTTTCTGCAGCCCTTGCTTCATCCTGATTTACACTGTCATAGGATGGCGAATTGAGATTTTTGAGCATAATCGCAAAGGCTTTGTCGACCGTTTTGATCATGTCATTGAGGTATTCCCTTTGCTCAGGCAAGAAGTAAAGACGATCCTCGATTTTACGCTCTATGGCTTTAGAGATTTGGTAGTATATGTCACCGATCCGCTCCAAATCATTACAAATGTTTAGAATCGATCGTAGACGCAAACTGGTTTTTCTAGTGATTTCTTGATCGGTCAGTTTAGTCATGAACTCCGTAATCTCTATCTCTAGTCGATCGGTTATTTCCTCATACTTCTTGATCTTCTTCAACATCTTCTTTTGCTTCTTCGCATCAGTCGTTGTTATCAAGGTTTTTGCATATCCAGACATCTTTGCAGTGATCTCGCCAAAACGCGCAGCTTCTTTCTGGAGCTCGATCGTAGCCAATTCTGGGGTTAAGACAGCTGTGCTGATGAAGCGCAATTTGCCATCATTTTCGTCATCTTCAGCTGATCCTGGTACCCACCACTGAGCCAATTTTGCGAGGTATGGAATGAAACCAATAAGCAGAACAACATTGATGATGTTAAAAGCTGTGTGAAAGGTCGAGAGACCGATCGTCATGTCATCTGGGTTGGTGTATGGATCAAACGATGGGCTGATATTCTTAAGCACTGTGGTTAGCCCTTCAAGGAAAAACGGCATTAATAAGACCATCCAGACAACTCCCGTCAAATTAAAAATCGTATGAATCCGAGCGGCTCTTTTCGCCTCTCGGTTGCCAACCATTGCTGCAACGTTAGCAGTAATAGTTGTTCCGATATTTTCTCCTAAAACCATCGCTGCGGCTACTTCGAATGGCAGCCATCCATTGATGCACATGGCTAATGTAATCGCCATCGCGGCGCTCGAGGATTGAACAATCACAGTAATTACCGTACCTACGAAAACGAAGAAGATCGTAGAGAGTATGCCCCAGTTGGTGAAGCTGGTGAGGAAATCTAAGACTTCTGGGTTCCCCTTAAGATCTGGGACGCTATCCTTTAAAAAACCTAAACCCATGAACAGAATCGCAAAACCCAAAACAAATTCACCCCAGTAGCGAATTTTTCCTTTTTGGATAAACGTCATCGGGAATCCAATCGCAAACAAGGGAATGGAAATCACATTCAGTTGCACTTTAAAACCAAGAATTGAGACGATCCAGGCGGTAATGGTGGTCCCGATGTTTGCACCCATCAAAATACCTGCAGATTCTATCAACGTAAGTAACCCAGCATTGACAAAGCTGACCGCCATTACCGTCGTTGCTGAAGAGGACTGGAGTAAAGCGGTAATCAAGAACCCCGTAAACACACCAAGAAACCTGTTCTTGGTCATGCTGCGTAGAATATTCCTCAGTTGTGATCCAGCCGCTCTTTGAATGCCATCGCTCATAATCTTCATCCCGTAGATGAAAAATGCGAGCGCACCAAGGATTTGTGCAATGTCCCAGAATCCGAAATCCATAGTTAATAGTTACAGGCTGGAAAAAACTGAAATAGCTCCCAGAAGCACAGGTGAATATCCATCCATGCTTGCACAACGAACGTATTACCGGTGACTTGTTTCTCAACAAATGAAGCGTCCAATTATGTTGAGGAGCGGATCATTTTGTTGGTCTTTTGCTTTAAAATGCAAGAGTAAGGGGTCTGATGTTAAGCAAAGATTAAGTATAGGTGAGATAGCGGGTATTTATCTAGTATTCTGCATGCTCGGTCGAATTTGAATCCCCAGTGAAGGCCCAGCACCTCGTCGAACAAGCGGTTGTTGTAGGGATTCTAGAAGCTTTCGCCAAAACAGGTGAATTGAAGAGAAACCATTATCACCTACTTCAAGCTAGACGTTCAACCCGCGAAATCAACTCAAACAGGATCAATCACCCCTTCCACGTTGCGGATCTTTCCCCTCATTGACCACAGCAGTATTCCACCGATCACAAAGAAGACAACCAACGCGAGCATGCTATTGCGCATACCGCCTGTAAGTTGATTGATCATTCCAAAACTGAAGGTGCCTACTACGATCGCCAACTTCTCTAGGAGATCGTAAAAACTGAAGTAACTCGTATTGTCTTCTGTCGCTTCAGGAATCAACTTCGAGTAGGTACTTCGACTTAGGCTTTGTATGCCACCCATCACCAAACCTACAAGGCCTGAGATAGCATAGAAGGCAGATTTCTCAGTGACAAAATAGGCCAAAAAGCAAACCGCCATCCATATACCCAACATGATCAATAACGAATTGATATTGCCGAACTTTTTACTGGTTTTGGCGAAAGCCCAAGCGCCTCCGATAGCCACAACTTGTAGCAATAGTACCACTTTTATCAACTCGGTAGTGTCAAAGCCTAGTTCACTCTCTGCAAACGTGCTTGCTAAGAATAGCACCGTCTGAACTCCTGCACTGTAGAAGAAAAAAGACGTCAAGAAGCGAATCAGCGCAGGCTGTGTACGTGCGTCTTTCCATGTCTTTCTAATCTCTCGGTACCCAGCCCTTAGCCAGCCTTTCTCAACCTTTGTCTTGTCATCTTTGGGTAGTCGGGTAAAGGAAAACAAGCCAAAGACCAGCCACCAAATTCCCACCAACACGAATGAAATACGCGTGGCAGTGCGCGCCGCCTCGGCAGCCTTTTCTCCATTTTCACCAGCATATAAGCCTACCAAACCAGGATTTAAAATCATGACGAGACAGCCAACCAATAAGATGATACTACCTACATAGCCAAAACTGAATCCTCGCGCGCTAACTGCATCATAGCGATCTTCTGAAGCGATTTCAGGTAAGAATGCGTTGTAAAAAACCAGCGCTCCTGAAAAACCAATCGTGGCAAGCATAAAAAGAGATGTTCCTAACCCCAGTTGATCAAGGTCTTTAAACCACCACATGCTGATACAGGATAGACTGCCGATAATCGTGAAGCCGCGCAGAAACGCTAATTTTCGTCCGCTTGCATCTGCAATGCCGGAGAGTAAAGGAGAAACAGCTGCCAAAATCAAATACGCGGCGGAAATTGCGTATGAAAATAGACTCGCCAAGTTGTAGGTGCGCCCCATTAACTCTACCGGCCCTTCGCTCAAGCTTGAATAATATGCTGGAAAAATGGCAACTGTAATCACCAGAGCATAAGCGCTATTCGCCCAGTCAAACATCGCCCAGCCGTTAATCGTCTTTGGGTTGTTCAAGTCCCGCTGCTGATTATCTACCAAATTTTCATCAATATTCATCGAAGGGCAAAGTACATTGCCTAACATTGATGTCGTGCCTATGAAAATCCTCATACTTTCCAGAGCCAACTTTCTTTACTCCACGCAGTCGCTTTTCATGGCGGCAAAAAAGGAAGGGCACTTTGCTGAAATTATCGACTACACACTCATCAATTCTGTTATCGATAAAGGCCGTCCAAAGCTATTTTTTGAAGATGAACGATTTGATGATATCGACGCCGTAGTTGGGCGTATCGGACCTACTTATACGCCAATGGGGGCTGCACTGCTCCAACAGTTTGAGCAGTGTGGAGCTTACGTTTCACCCAGGTCGGATGCTTTGCTCCTCGCGCGAGATAAGTGGCGTGCTCAATGCGCTCTTGTCGCTGCTGGTGTGCCGATGCCCAAAGCTGCAATGATCAATGACCTCGAACAGCTTGATGACATAGCACATCGACTCGGTGGTTATCCTTTGGTAATCAAGCTTCTTGAAAGTACCCATGGCTCTGGCGTCATCCTTGTGCGAGAACGAAAGGGCGCACGCAGCACGCTCGATGCTTTTGCGGGCTTGCACAAAGGCGTACTCGTTCAACAGTACATCGCCGAATCAAATGGAGAGGACATACGAGCCATTGTTTGTGGCGACAAGGTCGTGGCTGCCATGAAACGGACACCACCTCCAGGTGAATTTCGATCCAATTTGCACCGCGGTGGATCTGCTCAGGTGGTCGAACTCTCTAAAAAAGAAACAGAAGTTGCTATCCTTGCTGCACAAACCGTTGGGCTCGACATCGCGGGTGTAGATATTTTACGTTCTCACAACGGTCCTTTAGTCATGGAAGTCAACGCCTCACCCGGCCTTGAAGGAATTGAAGGTGCCACAGGAATGAGCGTCTCTGCCGAAATGATCACCCAGCTTGTAAAAGGAGCTCGCAAAAGATGAAGACACCTAAGAACCTACTTGAAAGCTGTGATCCTGGTCAACGCATACTCATCGATTTAGATGTTGGTGCGCTTCCATCAGGGACGCCGATTAAGATTCGTGCGCACGTAATCCGAGCAGAAAAGCCAGGTCCAACGGCGCTGCTGTTAGGTGGTGTTCATGGAGATGAAATCAACGGCATTGAGATCGTCAGGCGAGCCGTGAGTAGTGGACTATTGCGCCATTTGCAATGTGGAGCTGTTATAGCGATTCCCTTGCTCAATGTTTACGGGTTTCTAAATTATTCACGCGATGTTCCGGATGGCAAAGACGTTAACCGATCCTTTCCAGGGACCTCTAACGGATCCCTTGCAAGTAGGGTAGCGAAAGTCATTACGAAGCAGGTTTTGCCGCTCGTCAATTTTGGAATAGACTTCCATACGGGTGGTTGGGCGCACCACAATCATCCACAAATTCGCTATTCTCCAAAGGATCACAGTGCTCAGGTTTTGGCGAAAGCTTTCCATGCACCTGTAACGCTCGCCTCCAACACCATTCCGCGATCATTGCGCAATACGGCCTTGGAAATGGAAAAGCCGATGATCATTTTCGAAGGTGGTGAAAACCTTCGCCTTCACGGTCCAAGCATCGATTGTGCGTTGCAAGGGATTCAGAATGTCTTAGTTGCGCAGGGAATGCTTTCGACAGCTACCTCCAAAGCACAACCCGACACCCTCATGCTCAATAAAAGCTCCTGGACGCGGGCCACCAAAGCCGGCCTTTTCGAATGGTGCATAAGTAGCGGTAATTGGGTGGAAGAAGGCCAAACACTCGGATATCTGCGTGATCCATACGGTATCCATGAAGAAGAAATTGTTGCTCCTCGTAAAGCATTCATTATTGGCCATGACAACAGTCCAGTCATTAATCAAGGCGATGCACTTTTTCACTTGGCTTGGGTGGAGTAGGGTGCGATCACAGAGCAGCGTCAACCCGGATTTGAGTTCAGCGAAGCGTGGATCCAGGCCAGGTGAGAGCACCGGATTGTCTTAGCCGTGATCGAGGGAGAGCGGCGTTTACAAGCATTAACAAATTTTCAAGCGTTGCTTGTCTCAGTCTCGTCTTCTAGTCTGAGTTGGAATAGCGCCCCCTAATTCATCTTGGAACCGGCGTTTATCTAGGTTCCCTCAAAACTGGGGTCTCTAGTTTCATCCAACTCTAGGTTTATTGATCCACCATAATAGGATGGGATTTTCTACTGCTTAAAGAATCTTCAATCGAGCCATTGGCTAAATAAACTTCACCATTGCATGGTGCTCCACTAAAGTGACGACCAGAAGCCGATCTACCTGCTATTTTTTCGGGAAGTTGAAACTTTATTTGTGTACTATTATGACTAATTATATCCTCAATTAATACTGGAAGTTTTTGCTTTTTACCAGTCGCACTGCATACTGGGGTCATTACGTGAGTATATTTATAAAGATGGTGACCACTAACGGTATAAACTCGTTTCAAATTAGAATCAAGTGAACTTGTCAATGTGTCGAAAATAGGTGTGAGATAGGCTTCTGCTGGCAATAATCCACTCAAGCCGCGGTGCGCTGAGTAAACAAATAAGGTAGCCTCCTTGCGCTTTGATTCTTGGAAATAGTCGCCTTCCAAATTTATTAATCTTGGCCGAGGGATCGTCAAATCATTGACAATAGTAAACGCTACGTTAAGCAGTTGCTTAGGCTGGCCAGGTTTAAGTTGACTGTAGTACTTAGATTCAGGAAGTTTTAGCTTGACCAATATGGAGCCCGGTTTAACTATTTCATAACTGCCTTGCAGTAAAAACGAGTGATGAGAAGGAACTAATAAGGCTGTTTTAGAGCTTCTCTCAACAGAATTTTTAGGTATTAGGTTAGCACTAAAGTCTGTTGGTTCAAATGCGTCAGGATTGTAGTTGATTTCAAATTCAAGACGTCTGGGCTGAATAATAGCATTTATAGCTTCTACGGATACACTAATTTCTGCAAGTTTTTCGTGCGTTGACGTCCTGAGTCGTGTCGGCTTTAATTTTACAATGACAGCCGTATCCTGTAATGGCCACGGCGTTACTGTCGCATAATCTGTATCATCACCAAACACATAGTTCGTCGTAAGCTGAATGAATCGCCTGGGTTGACCAATTCTCTCTTCCAAGGCTTGATAGGTAAGTAACTCCACACTCTTAGAAGACAGATCACTCCTGTTGGAAGAAGAGTGAGTATACAATACGTCGTCCACAGCATAAAGGAGTGGATGACCAAGGCGACCAACAATCTTAGGTTTATTCAGAGTATCCAAAAATAGTATGCCGCTCTCGCCCTTCTTGGCTTGCACTCTAATGGGGTGTGAAGAGCCTTCAATAAATTTCCCCAAGCGACCACCGTAGGCGAGCACCTCGACAAAGGAATGCTCGGTGTCTCCTCTAAAAAGTTGTGTTAGTTGATAGACCGTCCCAGTGTAAGCTTTCCCTTCAATATTGTAAGTATTGGATATCCCAGTAGATGTCCCTTCAACAATGAGGTGACCGTACTTTATTCCGTTGTCAAGTTCTCGATTGTGCCAATCTTCTGCAGCGCTTTGGCAATAGCAAAAACTGGAAAATAAAGTAGAAAGGCCCAATATCAATATGGTAAACTCCATGCAACGCAAAAATACTACGACGCAAACTATTGCATAATCAAGCGCTAAAACCCTTACCTTCCCTCCATGTCTGTAACCCGTTTTGAAGACTTGGATCTCACACGGCAATATACTTTTGCCGACTATGCCACTTGGCGCTTTAAGGAGCGGGTGGAGATACTTCGTGGTTGGGTAGCACGAATGAGTCCAGCACCGAGTTCTTACCACCAAAGGGTAAGTACAGAATTGGGCTTCCACATTAGAAAACATCTAGGTCGAGATGGATGTCAATTATTCTCAGCACCATTTGATGTTCGATTACCTCGCTCACAAGGTGGCGAAAGTGTAGTCCAGCCTGATCTTTGCGTGGTTTGCGATCCTTCGATAGTTGACGAACAAGCATGTGTTGGTGCTCCAGATTTCGTAATTGAAATACTTAGTCTGAGCAATTCCAAAAGAGAGTTGCGAGACAAGTTTGAACTCTATGAAGAGTCAGGAGTCCTAGAATATTGGATTGTCGACCCACATCGTCGTAGCGTAGAGCGATTTGTTTTAGAAGGTGATCGTTTTATTGGTCTTGCGCCAAGAACAGAGGATGACAAAGCTATCAAGGCCACCGCACTAGCAGGCCTTACCATCGATGGAAGCGATATTTTTCCGTGACAAATGAAGATGATACGATAAGGATCAGGTAACCACTACCTTCACCCCGTGCCAACCAATCCTTCTCAAAAACCTTCTTACGAAGCACCGCCAATTGTTGGTCGCATCCGTACGTCACGGAGATGGCACAGCAAATTGAGTGTGTTTATGGCCATTCTCTTGCTGATCTCTGCGATCACTGGACTTTTGCTCGGCTGGAAAAAACAATCTGATTGGTTACAGCCCGGAACACAAAAAGGGCAAAAAGGCGAACTCGCAGACTGGAAATCCATTGCTGAACTCTCAGAAGCTGCCATTATCGCCTTTCGGCAAAACGCCGGTCCAGAGGCCAATGCAGAAGTTGATCGCATGGACGTCCGCCCTGAGAAAAACGTCGTCAAGGTGAGATTCGAATACGAAGACTACGAAGTACAGGTTGATGGGATCACAGGTGCTGTCCTCAATGTCGGCAAACGAAATGCAGACTGGATTGAGCGTATCCACGACGGTTCTATCGTTTCTGACATGTTCAAACTCATCAGCATGAACGTGCTTTCTATAGGAGTATTCATCATGGCGATAACTGGACTTTGGCTCTATTTCGGACCTAAGCGCTACCGCGCTCAACGTCGAAGAGATGTCTAGACACCCTCAAAAGATACTCTGCATCCGCCTTTCTGCAATTGGGGATCTTGTAGTGTGTACACCAGTTTTTCGAGCATTGGCCCAGCAACTCAACGCCGAAGTACACGTGCTCACCAAGGCGGTTCCTGCTCAAATGCTCGAGGGTAATCCACACGTGCAGAAGGTTATTCACTGGCAAAAAGAAGGGCTCGTTTCCACTTTGAAAAAAGAAGCGTACGACTTGATCGTCGACCTGCATTGCAACTTACGATCTCATCGATTGCGCTTAGCATTAGGTGTTCCCACACTTGGTTACCGGAAGCGAAATATGGCCAAGCGGCTGCTCAGCAATGGAATCGATTGGCTCGGGGATGAGCATCTTCTTGATCGATATTTCAAAGCATTATTGCCATTGGGCATTCGGTATGACCTCCGTGGTCTCGACTACTTCACAGAAAAAGAGCTCAACTGCTCGTGCCCAATAGAAGGCCGTCTTGAACAAGCACTTGAAACTGGATTTACTGCCCTTGTTCTTGGAGCAACACACGCAACTAAGCGGATGCCGGCTTCTTTGCTTGCAGATATCTGTGCTACCGCTAAAGGGCACATTATTCTGCTAGGAGGTGATGATGTCAAAGCATTGGCAACTGAAACCGTTGGCCTCTTAGGTGAAGAAGCTAAAAGTCGCGTTACCAATCTTTGTGGTGCGATCAGTTTGCGTCAATCAGCCAAACTTGTAGAACTTTCAACGGGGGTGATCACTCCAGACACTGGCCTGATGCATGTAGCTGCAGCACTACATCGGCCAATGGTCGTCGTTTGGGGGAACACGGTGCCTGCCTATGGCATGTATCCTGTTTTTCCGGAAGGAAAAAAACAGCTTGCCCAGTTTGCACAAGTCGATGGACTCAAGTGTCGTCCGTGTAGCCGAATTGGCTATAAAGCTTGCCCAAAAGGTCACTTCGATTGTATGAAAAAGCAGTCTGCTTTAACGATTCTCGAATTGCTTGAAAGGAGTAGGGTAGCACGCACAGCACACAGCCTAGTGTAGCATACAGTTTTGGTTGGCCGCTATCGCGAGCCACCGAAAAAAAGCGTCCACCCCGCTGTTCCTCTATTCCCTCAGCTCCTACGTCGCGAGTCCAATCGGAATGACGCTAAGCTGAAATATCTCTGAAAAAGCGTCATGTCGTTGGAGCCCCGCGAAGCGAGGATCCACGTGCAAGCACGGGACTGACGCAGTCGCGATCGAAGGAAAGTGTTGTTCATAACAGATTCTAAGTTTCACCCCGCTGTTCCTCTATTTCCGTAGCTCCTACGTCGCGACTCCCGTCGGAATGACGCTCTTTGCAAGTCCAGCAGCAACGCGATCCAGCAACGTAGTGGTCCAGTAGCGAAGCGGTCAGTAATCATCCCCAAAAAACCAATTGTGAGAAGAAAGTCAGTCAATATGGCGACGCATTTTGTAACGTTTATACCCAACGCGGTGGACTTTTCGTATTCTTGTCAAATACCTCTTTGTTTATGAGCTTACCCCTACTACGATCTATCTGCCTTTGCTTGGCTGTTTCGGCAGTCTCTTCACTGCAGGCGCAGGATCTTCAATACAGCCTTTTAGAGTTCATGCCAACCTGGGTTAACCCTAGTTTGACAGGTGCCTATGAAGGTACTGCCAGGATCGGTGGCGTCTACCGAGACCAGCAAGTGCAAAACCTTAGTGAGAATACGTATCAGACTCCAGGATTTTATATCGACGCACCACTCGTTATGCTCGGAAAGAAGGCATGGCTCGGTGTTGGGGGTACGTTAATCTCAGATAAAGCTGGTTTTGGAGAGCTTAACGCAACCTATGCACAAGCTTCTGCGAGCTACCATAGAATCTTGAGTCAAGGTCGTGGAAGTCGTACCGTATTCAGTGCAGGCCTTATGGGCGGCATTCTAAACCGCAGTGCTGATCTCAGTAGCAATCAGATTATTCTTCAAGAAGAGCAGGAGGTTAGTATTGGAGGAGGTGGCTTTAGCCAAGGAGGTGGCTTAGAGCGCGCCGGTAACTTTAGCTCAATGGGCATCAACATTGGCTTTGGTGCATCTCTTGCTCGTCAGATTGACAAAGAGCGCAACTTCCGAATAGGTGTGAGTGCCCGTCACTTAATTCCTTCTGACATAGCACTAGTTGTTTCAGGGCAGAAGGTGACACGTGCGCCAACGATTACGATACAAGGTGCTTACCGTCAGTTACTTAATGATAAGTATTTGATTGAGCCGACGGTTTTCTTGCAAACTACGGAAGTAGCCAATAGAGCGACTACAGCGCAGGTTCAAGGGATGTTCGGCATGTATATGGGCGAAGATTCAGATAAACTCATCAAGTTTGGTTTAGGTGCACGTCTTCCAGCTCGCTTCGTCTATCCAATGGTAGGCTTCGAATTCAAAGATTTCAAGGTGGCTGCATCGTTTGACATCAATGCAAATGGACTCCAAACCAATACCGATAGCTTCCAACAAGGCTTCGAAATTGGTGTCCAGTACATCATCAAAATTTACAAAGAACCGAAGGTGGATCGTGTGATTCTCTGTCCGCAGATCTAAACGCGTCAGCTTTAGCATTTTATTGACAGGCTTTCGCCAAAACCCCCTGTACGAGTGTCTCTTCTCGATACGTTATCTATTAGCCGATGAATCAAGTTCGCTCTACTTCTTTTTCCGTTACAGCTAAGTTTTCTATGCAGTATTTCTTACGCTCGCTCCTAGTTTTAATGTTGTTTGGTGTTTTGGCGAAAGCTGATGCCCAACCACTCACACGCTCTACGTTCGATGACATGATCCGCGTTGCTGAAGAGCAATTGGAGGCTAGTCGGCCATACAATGCACTCGAGTGGTTTAAAAAAGCATACGACGAAGAACCTTCTGCCCAGCTCGCTTATCGCATGGCAGAAATCAACTTTGAGCTTCGTGACTACAAAAAGGCAGTAAGCTATTTTAAGAGAGCTATGCGCAAGGCAGCCGATGGAGAAATGGTCGAAGGACTCTTTTACCTCGGTCGGGCTGAGAAAATGCAAGGCAACTATGGTGAAGCACTTGATGCCTTCAGAGAGTTCAAACTCATGGCGCCTAATCACCCTTTCACAGACCGTGCAAACATCGAAGTTGAAGGCGCACAAATGGCGATCAAAATGGTCGAACCACCGCGAATCAAAGTCGAAAATGCTGGACGGATGATTAACTCCAGCAACCAAGAGTATTCGCCAGTGCTAGCAGCTGACGGAAACCTTTACTACGCTGGCTTCGGCAAAAATGGCTATATCAAAGAAGAGGGCGAAGACGCAAAAAGTATCCGTCTCTTCAAGTCTAAAGCTGGTGAAGATGGCAGCTATAGCAAAGGAACCCCACTGCCAAAGGCAATCAACCGAGCTGGATATCAAACCGTAAATGTTGCCATAGACCCAGAAGGTGATGTGATGCTATTCGTTCGCAGTGAACTTGATGGTACGATCGAACTGGAGTCAAAAATTTACTACGCCACTAGAGGTTCAAGTGAGAATTTCTCGAAAGCTACTTTAGTCAAAGGACTCAATGGAAATTACATCGCTAAGCATCCAGCTTTCGGCGAACTCTACGGAAAAGAGGTCGTCTTCTTTGCCTCAAATATGGATGGAGGTCAAGGAGGGTTAGACCTTTACTACGCAACCAAAAAGAGTGAAGGCGAGTATGATGCTCCGATCAACCTTGGCCCTGGAATTAATACGCCGTACGATGATGTAACTCCGTTTTACAACAACGGAACGCTCTATTTCAGTACAGAAGGTCGCCCATCACTTGGAGGCTTTGACGTGTACCGGAGCGATTGGGTGGGTGATGCATGGAGCGAGCCAGTCAATATGGGTAAAGGATTCAACTCTAGCCTTGATGACCGTTACTTCCAATTGGATAAGTCTGGAAAGAATGGAGTTGTTGCTTCGAATAGACCTCCAACGCGTTCTGTAAAAAGTAAAACATGTTGTGACGATGTTTTCCTACTCAACGTCGAGCCAATATTTATAGATCTACTCGCGCTTACCATTGACGGTGACGGACAGTTGTTGCAGGGAGTGACGGTAGACCTCATTCAACTTTCTGACGGTGACTCTACGGTGCTTTCGCGAAAACTAAACCCAGAAGGAAACCGCTTCGACTTTGAATTGGTCGACGACGTGAGTTATGTCGTTGTAGCTAAACGTGAAGGATACTCAGATGCTAAAGTTGAGCTAAATACCCTTGGTGTGACCGAGCCAATGAGTATTGAAAAAACACTCGTTCTCATTAAAGAAATCGTGGATGAGCCAACATCTACAACTCCAGCGGAAGAAACGATAGAGATTACCCTCAATCAACCGATTCGCTTGGCGAACATCTACTACGATTTTGATGATGATAAGATTTTACCAGCTTCAGAGCCAGATTTGACCTACATCCTCAACCTCATGAAGGATTATCCTGAGATGGTCGTTGAGCTTGGATCACATACAGATGCCCAAGGAAAGGATAGCTACAACCAAGGCTTGAGCCAACGTCGTGCGCAAAGCGCAGTCAACTGGATTGAAGAACGCGGAATAGATAGAAGTCGACTTGTGGCAAAGGGATATGGTGAAGCAAACATTCTTAACCAGTGCGTCAATGGCGTGAAGTGTTCGGATGACGATCACCGTTTCAACCGTCGTACAGAGTTTAAAATTCTGGAAGGTCCACAGACCATTCAAGTGAAAAAGCTAACGAAGACGCGTCAATTGCCGAACCGAAATACGCTGCCTCAAGTAGCGCCTTTAGACACATTCCCTAAACCGAAAAAAGTAGCGCCTCAAGCGCATGAAATTGGGGAGTCTGTCCAGACCTTAAAAAAAGCGGACGGTGAAAAGCTTAAAAGTCTTGACATGGCCAAGCATAGGGCCAAAGAGCGCAAGAAGCGAGAAATTCATGAGTTGAGTTCTCTGTACTATGAGAAAGATGTCTACGATGTTCCTGTCTTGTATTTTGAAGATCGCAGTGTTGAGTTTGGAACAGTGAAAAAAGGGGATAAGCGTGAACATCGCTACACCTTCACCAACGTCGGAAATGTACCTGCTTCAATCGCCATAGTAAGTGCTTGTGAGTGCACAACTCTCGATTGGACTCGAGGAGAAATTGCGCCTGGCAAGAAGGGCTATGTGAACGCCATTTTTGACAGCAGTGATAAAGATGCTGGAGAAATGATCGTCATCGACATCATTCTTGATCAGCTTGTTTCTAACGGAAATGGGATCATTGAGCAAGTGCAATACACCTTTGAATTGGAGGAGTAGTGAATAACGCAACAACAAGCACCTTATACAGCTTCAGGTTACAAGTAATTTAATCATTTTGAGAAGCATGATGTATCAGCATCTTTCTGCGGATCAAAGTAGTCGCGCTTTTTTTTCACGCCTTCCAGATCCAAAGTACTTTCCAACCTGTGGAGTCTGATTTCTTTAGTTCGTTCGATTTAACCATGCCTCCTTTGATAGAGTGGTGGGCTGTTGGGTTGGCTATTATCTACGTTGTATTAGCAGCAAAGAATTCTGCTTGGTGTTGGCC
>CALDTK010000062.1 GCA_937924035.1 uncultured Saprospiraceae bacterium
AAACCGTGAATGCTCCCTTTATTTTCAAGTTCAGCTAAAGCTTGATGGGTTGGATTTGGAAAGGCCTTCCCTACGTTGGCATAACCCCGACTCGCGCGCGACCAGTACCGCTGACGCGCCTCAGCCGAGTTGACGAATTCATCGTGCTTTACAGGGTTGCGCGCTATGTGCTTTGTCTTCGGGCCTCGATAATCAGGGATTCCTGAATCCGTTGAAACACCCGCACCAGTCAACACCGTAAACCTCCGATTGCGCATAAGGTCGGCCAGCGCATTAATCGATTGAGATAAGTTTGAACGGTTTACTCTATACACGCTCTCAATAACCACCTAATCATCCAGGTAGTTGCCTTGCCAAAATTTTCAGTTCTCCTATCGCATCCGCCACTTGCGAAGCGCCTTTGTCATAAAGTTTGTATCTATATAAACATGAGGGTACGGATGCAAAACTCCTCCTAATTGCCTTCTATTTTCTGCTGGCCCCGCAAGCGCACTTCCCAAAAAATCTACTTCTTTAAGTCCCTGCTCAAAAGCCCAGTTAATTTCAGCAGCTAAGAGGTAACTACCGCAAGAATTTGACCTAGCCTCAATACTCGAACCCGCAATCCAACAATATGCAGTATGTTCATCGGAGATACAAATCGTTGCCCCCTGCATTATACCATTGGGGTCGATTGCATAGTGACAAACCGCTCTTCCCTTCGAAGCGAGTAAACTGTAAGCTGAAGCTACGACGCGTTCATCATACGGTACAGGAAGCCTCTGTCTTTCGAACGGGGACCTGAGCATAGCTAGTCCTTTGGCATCTAATTCTCCTTTGCGCAACGTCCAATATTTTGTTGCACTTCTAAGCGTCCTACGCATTTTTTTTCGCGGAAGCATCGCAACTTCTTCAAGTGTATCAGGAAGTTGTAGCTTATAAGTAGGCTGCTCTTTTACTAGCACACAGTTTGAAAAATTAACCTGGTCAAACATGGATGGATGCCACTGCTGATCAAAAGACGAATACCCCTTAGGAAGCACGTCTACTAGATCACAAATCGCACCTGCCGCGCCTACTTCCTTCAAGTAGTTGTCGTCAAATAATGGACTACAATACCTAGCTAAAGGAGGCGTAGTAATCACTAAGCCATCAACCCTTTTCTTACAGCAAATGGGCAAAACACCTACTAGATTTCCATCAACTTCCAATAGCGCATCTGACCACTCATGAATATTATCATATGCGGTAAGACACTCCAGAAAATCAGCATCATGCCAAACGGTAGCGTCTGGATGTCCAGCAACAAACGCGCGATATGCCTGGCTAAAGCCCATTATTTCAGGCTAAAGGTGGTGCCCTCTTTACCGTCCTTCAATTCAATATCTAAGGCGGCAAGTTGGTCTCTGATTTGATCTGACATTGCCCAATTTCGATCTGCACGACTTTGTGCACGAAGGTCAATGACCAACTCCATCAATCCATTGATGCGTTCGGAAGAATCATCTGCATCGCCTCCTGTGCTCGCCTGCAATCCAAGTACGTCATGTACGAGAGCAAGTAGCTTCGTTCGCGCTTCTGCAAAACCCGCCGCACTCAAATCACTCGCCTTGCGGTGACCATCGGCGATTGAGTTGATAAGACTCGCTACTTCAAACAAACTCGCAATCGCACGTGGCGTGTTGAAGTCATCGAGCATGTGCGCGCGCGCTTCATCGAGGGCTTTGTGAATCTCAAGGTCTAGTGGTGCACCTTCACTTCCTGTTCCTTCAAGAGTTTCGCTTCGCTTTACCGCCTCCATAAGGCGCTGGTAGCCTTTTTCAGCCGCAGCAAGCGCATCATCGCTCATGTCGAGTGGACTACCATAATGTGCCATCAACATGAAAAAACGTATCGCCATCGGACTGTATCCTTTGGAGACATGTTCACTTTCACCTGAAATTAATTGCTCGGTCGTAATGTGGTTGCCATCACTCTTAGACATCTTTTTGCCGTTGAGTAAAAGCATGTTGGTATGCAACCAATAACGCGCTCCGCCGTGGCCACAGCTTGCTTGATTCTGTGCGATTTCATTTTCGTGGTGCGGAAACTTCAAGTCATTACCACCACCATGAATGTCAAACTCCTCACCGAGGTACTTTCGACTCATGGCAGAACACTCTAGGTGCCAGCCTGGGAAACCTACAGACCATGGTGAATTCCAACGCATAATGTGATCTGGTCCCGCCTTCATCCAGATAGCGAAGTCAGATGGGTGACGCTTGTCTCCTTGCGCTTTTAGATCTCGACTCTCGGCCATGAGATCGTCGACTTTTCGACCGCTCAAACTTCCGTAGCCTTCTCCTTTTTCGAGGTAAGCAGGCACATCAAAGTAGACCGAACCATTGGACTCATAAGCGAGACCGGCTTCAATGATCTGTTCGACCATTTCAATCTGCTCGATGATATGACCCGTTGCCCGTGGCTCAATACTAGGCGGAAGGTTATTGAAGATGCGCATCATGTCATGAAAACCTACGGTGTGCTCTTGCGCTACCTCCATGGGCTCAAGTTGCTGCAGGCGTGCTCCTTTGGACATGCGATCTTCCCCATCGTCGAGTAGGTGTCCAACGTCCGTGATATTACGAACGTAACGCACCTTGTTCCCGAGATAGAGCAAGGTTCGGTAGATAACATCGAAGCTTACAAACGTCCGACAGTTGCCGATGTGTGCAGGTGAGTAGACGGTAGGTCCACATACGTACATTCCTACGAAGCCTGGTTTCAGTGGTTCGAACTCGACTTTTTTGCCGCTGAGGGTATCCTGGAGCTTGAGCATAGGCGCGAATATCGGTTGATGAGTGATAGCGGGCTAGTTTTTTTTAGCAAACCAACTCTTGTCCGCTCGAACTGCGTTCCTAACGCAATTCAAAATTCGAAATTACCAATTCAAAATTCAGCTAGGAGCAGTCTAGCAGTAGTCGCATTATGATCACTAAACCCACAGTCTACTACGTCTGCAGCAAGTACTGATAAATCTGGGTCTGCAAGTACATAGTCGATCCGCAAGCCTGGGATTGTACCTGGATAAGTAATTCCAAGTCCTTGCCCGTTTTGCCGAAAGGCGTCTACAAGGCCTGCTCTGCGCACTGTACCTAAGGTGTATGAAAGTGGTGTATCGTTGAGGTCTCCCATAAGAATAACAGGATGCGGATTAGCCTCTACTGTTCTTGCAATGAGCTGAGCTTGAGAAGTACGATTGCGGGCTCCACGACGATAATTGATGGCAACATCGCGGATAGTCCAATAAGCCCTTTTGCGAGCTTTGGCAGCATCCTTTATTACGCGGGTTGCATCTAAGCGAACGTGATTAGAAGCCAAATGCGCAGCTAAGATGGTCAACGTATCACCTCCCGATAAAGGAACTATTTCAGCGGCTAGCAGTCCATGTGTTTTATTGAACGCCTCGATGAGTCGAGGGTTTATCAATGGATATCGTGAGTGGATAGCAATGGCAGTCTTAGGAGGAAAATAATGGTACTTGACCCCCTTGCTGTCAAGCGTCTTATTGAGTTCTTCACGCACTAAATTATAGGCGGGTGTCTCAGCTGTCGCCAAAACATCAACGTCTAAGCAGCTTTGAAACGTGGACATGTTTTGCTGAAAAGCAGACTTGTCTTTATCGTATAGATGCCTACCTCCAAGCAGGTTATAGACACCTACGGTAATACTCTGAGCGGCCTGCTTTTCACTTCCCGTACCGATCAGTTCACGTAAATTTCCAAGGCCAAGGACAAAAAGCAGTAGGCTCAATATCCAGTAGCGCTTGCCTTTGTAGACCCACCAACCTGCAAAGAGCACATTGAGGAGCATGAGGGTTGGAAACAGCAGGGCTGCAAAGGAAAAAGGCCAGAGCGTTTCAGGGGAAATGTACGGGCTCAAATAGGCGGCAATCGTTAGCGCGGCTATTCCAATGTGCGACCACCAGAGAAGGCGTGTCAAGAGTTGTTCCGACTAGCGATAGAAAGAAAATCACGCTCTTCTGCACTGAGGCTATCAATACCTGAGGCTTTGATTTTCTCAAGAATGGCGTCGAGGCGTTGTTGCTGGTCAGTTGCCTTGGCCGCTTCTGCTACCGCGACTTTTTCGGCTTTACTCTTTCCTTTTGCCTTGTACGCGAGCGTAGGTTTTGGACGCTTTTTCTTGTCCTTTCCAATACCCAGAAAGAAGCCGCGAATACCCTCAAAAACACGATTGACCGGCTCAGCCATGTCATTGCCGTTGCGAAGTTGGACGACGAAGAAATATCCCATGAAAGCTCCACCCAAGTGGGCGAAGTGGCCTCCTTGATTGGTAACACCAGCACTACCAAAGGCTAGAATATCGAGTAGCACCATAAAAAGTGCGATGTACTTGATTCGTACCTCGCCAAGCAATGGAAGACGCACCGCGTATTCAGGAGCAGTTACAGCTGCCGCCAAAACCGTTGCCATAACTCCTGCACTAGCACCAAGCATATAAGTCTGCCCAAGACCATTGCTAGGCCAAACTAAAGCTGTAAGCCAAAATGTGATGCCACCAACAAAGACGCCCCACAAATAGATTGGTAGTACCCGTTGGTTGCCAATGAGATCTCCCACTATTCGGCCAAACCAATAGAAGACCAGCATATTAAAGATGATATGCCAGAAGCCTTCGTGGAGAAACCCGTATGAAAGGAGTACCCATGGGTGAGTCAGATTATGAAGCCAACCGTCACTGATCTCAAAAAACTGAATCACAGAAGCATACAGATCCGATTCAGGTCTAAGGATAATGCGCGCGATACCGAAAATCACAAACACAGCAATATTGACTAGGATAATCTGGGTTACCCGATTACCATAGCGAAACTGCTGTTGTACGTCTTGCCAAATGGACTGTAGCATGCGATAAAGAGAACGTCGTTAGGAGCGTCAATAATTTTAACCTGTAAGTAGCGGTTGGTGTTGCAAATATGCTAAGCTATTCGACGAAATTCCTATCTAAACCGCACTAAACACACTCTTATTCATGTAAACCGCCTCGCTGACTCCAGTAATAACATAAGGCAAGGCCAATAAGTCCTCCTCCGATGTGAGAGTAGTGAGAGGTGTCACCACCACCACGTATACCTCCAAACATATCAGATAAAATAAGGAAGGTGACAATGTATTTAACCTTGATACCGAAGGGAAGCAAAAGAGGTCTAACCTCTTGGTTTGGAGCTATAAATGCATATGCCAGCAGGACTCCATAAATCGCTCCCGATGCACCTAGAACAGACCCTCCTAGCATTGGACCATTAGCAAATGCCATGAGGTAGTAGATTGCTAGTGCTCCAAAACCGCAGATAATGTAAAAGATGAAAAATCGTCTTGCGCCCATTGCTGCTTCAACTAAACTTCCGAAAAAAAACAGCATCAACATATTGAAGAAGAGGTGTCCAAAGTCACCATGCATAAACATGTTGGTTACCACCTGATACGGCCTAAACAGTGGACTTGTGGGATAGAACGCAGCCAGTCCCGATTTCCCTAAATCGAATATGTTAGTGATCTCAGAAATCGGAATTTCCTCAATCCCATAAACTGGAGTCCAAAGGAACGTCCCCAAAAAAATCAGCACATTAATGATGATCAAATTTTTGGTAATCGGGAGTAAATTGAAATTCATGCTAATCCTCTTTCAAGCGCTATAGTTGCTGACAAGTAACGTCATTACACTCCACTTTGCTTAGCCGAAGGCTGTATTACCTGCCAAAGGCCCTTTCAATATCTGTCAAGCTATGGCTTACCATGCATCGCTGCCCGCTTGGCGTGTGCTCTGGGTGACTCGTACTGAACAACTGTGCAACAAGGTGCGATTGTGCCTCAGGAACAAGCACTACGCCCCGCTTTACTGCACTTCGACGTGCAAGTATCAGCGCAATGCGTTCTCGCTGATTCAAATCAAGGGCTAAATTTTCCTTGTGCTGTTGTAGCAAGGAACTCACCAGTGCTTGTGGATCTTGCTGCCCGGAGAGATCTGCTGGAAGTCCTCGAACCAGAAAGGTTCCGTCTGTTTCCGTAGATGTAATTTCAAAACCGAGCCGCTCCAAATCTGGAAGTAAGGTCCGCAAGGCATCTACCTCATCGCCATTGAGTGAAAGTTCTGCAGGGAATAGCTCTACCTGGCTGGCTTGGCGCTCTTGTGTGCTTAGTCTTTCAAGATAACGTTCGTATAGTACTCGTTCATGCGCGCCTTGTTGGTCAATAAGCACGTAGCCGCTTTTTAGCTGGTGAACGATATAGGCATTATGCAGTTGATACGGAACCTTGAGACTTGCTCCATCACTTAGCTCATCCTCATCAACTCCTAACCAATCACTTTTGAGTGTGACAGTTTCATTGGATTTCTCCGAATACGGATGGTCAGTTGGATTATGAGAAGGAGCCTGGGTCTGATTAGCTGCATAAAGATCAGCCCAACCTGGTGCAGCAGCTTTGCGTGTTGCGCCTTGAGATTCGCCTCCTCCAGAGGAATGGCGCGAAGTAAACGAGCTTGGCACCTTAGAACCTCCTCCTGCAGATGAAGGAAGGATTTGTGTGGTAATCGTTTGCGCTTTTGGTGCTCCAATCGGTGCGGGAGCTAATTCAGCTTCTGCATCGAAGTCAATCATCGGTGCAACGGTAAACTGCCCTAGCGCATGACGAACAGCAACACGAAGGTATTGATAGACGAGTCGTTCGTCTTCAAACTTGATTTCTTGGTTGGTCGGGTGGACATTGATATCAATCTCTGTCGCGTCAAGCTCGAGAAAGAGGACATACATTGGCCAACCATCTTCTGGCAACAGCTTGTCGTACGCCATTTTGACCGCATGGTGCAGATAGCGGCTTTTGATGTAGCGTCCGTTGACAAAGAAAAACTGATCGCCACCGCGCTTTTTGGCGAACTCCGGCTTTGAAACATAACCCTTAATACGAATGTGGGTGGTTTCTTCTTCGACTGGCACTATTCGCTCTCGGAGATGCTTACCTAGTAAACCAACGATTCGCTGAGAGAGCTTGCCTGACTCAAGGTGAAAGACATCGCTGGTTCCATGAAAGGCTCTGAACTTCAGCTCAGGATGCGCCAATGCCACCCGCGTGAATTCATCATGCATGTGGCGAATCTCAACAGAATCGCTTTTGAGAAACTTGCGTCGCGCAGGCACATTATAAAACAAGTGCTGCACCATGAAATTGGTGCCCGGAGGACACTGACAAGCCTCCTGCGTTATCACTTTTCCGTCTTCGATCACGATACGGGTCCCGAGTTCTTCGTTGTGCGTTCGTGTTCGAATTTCCACCTTCGCAACGGCGGAAATAGAGGCTAGCGCTTCACCTCTAAAGCCTAGTGTGCGAATCGCAAAGAGATCTTCCGAAGTGCGAATTTTAGAGGTAGCATGCCGCGCAAAGGCCATTCGTGCATCAGTTGGAGACATTCCGCAACCGTTGTCTACGACTTGAATAAGCTCTTTGCCTGCACCACGATGAATAAACTGAATGTCAGTTGCTCCTGCATCGATCGCATTCTCCATCAACTCCTTCACTACCGAAGAAGGACGTTGCACCACCTCGCCAGCGGCGATTTGGTTGGCAATAGTATCTGGAAGAAGCTGAATGAGGTCAGCCATAAAGTAAGAGCGTCAACGTGTGAGTAATGCGACTAGCGGACATACCGACTTGCCTGCAACAAAGGTACTCGTAGCCTATCGAGCTAGCGCAATCATGTTGTTGACGCAGTGTAGAAAAATAGGAGTGATCGCTGTCTAAGAAGCTCTTACTAGCCAACGCCTAGCGCGGAGAGAAGTCCCTCGAAATTACTCTGAATAACGAGGTAACCCAGTACAAAAAAGCCAATGATGATCAACCAAAGGCGCTTATTACTTGCCTTAGTTTGAGCACTACGTTGGGTCCGAAAGTTAAACTGAGAAGCCTGTCCGGATGCCTGACTAAAGCCTTGACGAATTTTGTTCTGGAGCTTTTTACCTACATCGCCCTCAGAATAATCGACCTTAAGATTTTCAATTCGCTCCTTTTCAGGATCATAGTACCGCGGTGTATAGTTGAAGCTAGCGTGTCTTGGAAGACGGTTTAATCGAAATTTCATAAGTGGCGGTACTTGTGATAATGAACAAGGTAAGGCCTTTACCGGAATACTGTGTACTCTAGAATGGTAAATCCATTGTCAATGAGATAGATGCAATTTCCAAGGCTATGGTTGTCCATTAGCTGTGGATTTTGTTGCTGACGCTTTTACTCGCTTTCGCTAAAACCATTTTTCATCTGACAAAATGCTTGTCTTCGGAACCCAACGTAAAGCTCGCGCGTTTGGATATTTGCGACACACCATGTGGTGAATTGCAAGAATTAATCCTTCCACCAAGCATAAAACGCTATGTATCCAGCCGAGCTGACTATCCCAATGTCGAAAGACCTTACTGACTTCAACTTTTCAGGTCTTAAAACCCCTGAAGATGTCGACAATGCACTAGGTGCTCAACAAGGTACTGCTCTCTTGGTCGTCAACAGTGTCTGTGGCTGTGCTGCAGCAATGGCACGACCTGGGGCTAAGCACTCACTTGTCAATGACAAGAAGCCAGACAACATGTTCACCGTTTTTGCAGGTGTAGACAAAGCAGCTACTGCCAAAGCACGTGAGTACCTTCTGCCCTACCCTCCTTCAAGCCCAAGCATCGCGCTTTTCAAAGATGGCAAACTCGTTCACTTCCTCGAACGTCACCACATTGAAGGACGATCTGCGGAGGTGATCAGTGCTAACCTGAAGATGGCCTACGACCGTTTTTGCTAGCGCCTGTCCTGCGAACCACCGGTTCACAGGAAGTCTATAGAAACAAAAAGCCCTGCGAGCTGATGCTCGCAGGGCTTTTTTCATTCAACATTACAGTACGTCCTAATGCTTCACAAACCTTAAACTCGCAGCCTGATCAGCTCTTCGAACGAAGTACGTACCGCTTGGTAAACTGGTAATGTCTAGCTGTGTGGTATTTCCACCTAGGTTGCTTGGCACCTGCTTCACCATTCTCCCCAAAGCATCAAAAACCAAGAAGTCTGCCGAGCTGCTCGCGTCTTGTTTTGCCGAAAGGCGAAGAATTGTGCTTACGGGGTTTGGCGCAAGGGTGAAATCAGCAGTAAGTTCAACTGTATTACTACTTCTGTCTGGACGGAAAATTGGCGTTCGCGTAGCATCTTCTGTTCCTTCAAACATGAGGATCGGATTTGTGTCCCCCGTTTCCAACCAGCGTTCAAAAAGAAACCCTTCATCGGCAATGGCGTGGAGCCTTACTGGTACGTCTTTAAAGTATAAAGCACTATAGCCACGCGGCAACGCTTGTTCTTCACTATGGATAACCACACGGCCTTTGGTCGTATCCTGGTCTCCTATTGTAAGCGTGAGTAAGTTGGTGTCGAGTCCAAAATGATCAGCCATAAACCCACGATAGAAACCCGGACGCATTTCGTAGAATTCACGGAATCTTTCCATCCAAATCGGAAAATTTCCTTCCCAACCACCCCATGCATCTGGCGACCATCTATCATAGTGGCGCTGTACATAAGGCTGATAAGTCATCTGCATAGAATCGAGGAAATGGTTCGCACGTTCAGAGGAATACACTTGCGCCATATACGTGTTGTTGCGCTGAATAAACTCGTTGCGCCACTCATCTCGTTCGAGCGCTTTACGCAAAAACAGGGTAGCAATTTTGTGACAGTGCACCTCTTCGCAACCTGGATCAGTAACCTCCGAGAGTGTGTTATGCTCAGTTACCGTATATAGACTTAAGATATTATTTGTGCTCATGTCCGTATCAGCCACACCATACCTCCACTTAGAATCTTCATCTGAAAGGTCTCGCCAAACCGTAAGGTTGTTACCTGGCCAGTCACGATTCCCCATATAGGTCATCACCGTCCAATAATTGAGAAGGCTATTGATGTCAACCTTAGATGCAAACTCAGCCGCTTGGTTATCATCGGTCAAATCAGCTTGTTCCACCCAATCGTAAAGAGCGTTATAATTGGTTGGAATGATACCAAACGAATCCGGACCGTGCTTGATTTCGGCATAGATTAAACCTGGGCTTTTAATGATCATCAAATCATCTTCGTCGACTCCGAAATTCTGTTCGAAATAGCCTGGACGATACTTTTCTCGAATGTTGTGAATACCCCAAAATTCGCCATTGAGGTACATGACAACAGGACGTCCAAGTTGAATGTCGATGTCCATCTTGCCATACAGAAGACTCTGATTCATCATGTCACGCATAATGACGCGCGACCAATCTTGGCCACCATTGCGAATCTTTAAGCGATCATAGCTAATGTCTCCTCGTTGAGGAAAAATCGGAAAGTCAATATCCTCGGTGCCGTATTGCTTTTCTTTCAGGCTAATTGCTAGTGACTTCTGGGGTAAACGTCGAGAACACACTCCATTAATTTCGGTCTCGCCATCGACATCAAAAGCCAAGCTGCCATCCTGAAGTATCAATTGAAAGTTAGCGGGCTTTTCCCAATCTTGGAAGTAATTGGCGGGCATACCAGGATCGGCACAGTAGCGCTCTGCACCATTTGTACCTACCACGTAAATACCTTCTTCATCATCGAAGAAGTTCTTCGGATCACTGGTGAGCATCAGGGCTGAAAATCCTTCGCTTAATGGATCATTGATGAGGTAAGTGAAAATATCATCCCGACTCGGAGCGTATCCACTTGCGGTTGCTATGGCACGCAGAGCCGTAGTTTCTGACAACGTTATCGCAGATTGATATAAGGTTGATTGAGTTGTTGGAACAGAACCATCTGTAGTATAATAAATCCGAGCCCCAGGAATATCAGAAGTAAGTTCAACAGAAATGGCTGAACTATATCCTCCACTCACCATACTTGATACTGGGGGAGCTTGGTAAGCAAAATTTGCAGGGTTTTGTGAACCTGGAGTTGGTATACCCACAAGGATGAAAGTTCCATCATTCATGCGGGCATAACTCGCGCGAAAAGCAACTCGCGGAAAATCTACCGCATCAATGACTCCACCATTGACGTCAGAAAGCACTACACTCTCGCCGCTTTTTTTAAGATTAAAATCTAAGTGGTCTGGACCTTCTTCAGGATCACCATCAGCAAATAGTACGAGATAACCATTGGCTGGAACTTCTACGCCTGCTGGGATTTGCCACTTCATCGGTTCGTCGCGATCATCACTTATGAAAGCGCCTTCGAGCGAAACTGCATTTGAACCTTGATTATGTATCTCCACCCAATCTTCAAAAGTCCCTCCCGCATCTTGAAGCAATGTAGCTGAAGGTGCAATCTCATTAATAACAAGCTGCGCGTATGATGCAGTCGTTAAGAACAGAAAACAGATCAGGATAAACGTTAATCTATTCATAGTGTGATGGGTAAACAAATTAGGCCCACAAATGTACTCCCTCAAGCATTGCGACGTATCCTTAATCATGGGGATTTGTAGCTGTGCTGTCATATCTATAGGCTATTCCCAAATTTGTATTTGACTCAGGATGTGTTTAAACCGACTGAAGAGCCTGTAGGTTAATGTATAACAAACTATCCTCAAATTTTCCCAAAATCACGTATCGCTGATGCCAGAATTACCAGAAGTAAATACGTTCCAAAAGTACTTCAATGAGGCAGCCTTAGGGCAGCGAATTTCAGCTATCGATATCAGTGACGATTACATCATCAAGCAGGTACGCGACAAGACTGGTAATACAACCTCGGCGACGAGAAAAGCAGGAGAACTCGGTGCTCGTTTTGCCGAAAGGCTAAAAGGACAAACCTTTACTGGAAGCTATCGCAGAGGGAAATACCTCTTTGGCGACTTGGACTCTGCTCATAGTGTATTGCTCCACTTTGGAATGACGGGCGACCTTAAACTCTATTCCGAAGCTGAAGAAAGGCCTAAGCACGAAAGATTTGCTTTTGTCTTCGAAGACGGCCAGCGACTCGGCTTTGACGATCCTCGCAAGTTTGCTAAAATCAGATATCTCGATGATCGCGAGCAGTATGTAAAAACTATTAAGCTTGGCACAGATGCACTGCTCATTAGTAAAGAGGAGTTTCTAGAAAAAGCCAAGGGGCGAAAAACCTCGGTAAAAGCATGGTTGCTAAATCAACAGGTCACCGCCGGGGTGGGCAATCTTTATGCAGATGAAATTTGCTATCAAACAAGAATTCACCCTGAAAGTCAGGTAAATGCGCTTTCGCCAAAACAACTCACAGCAATCCACAAATCAATGATAAATACCCTAACGGTGGCCTGCGATCGAGAAGCGTACTACAAGGAATATCCGTCTAACTGGTTTTGGCAGTGGCGCAAAGAAGAACGCGTAGCTCGTCGCGGCAAAGTATTGCAAGGCACGGTAGGAGGGCGTACTACTCACTGGGTTGAAGGGTGGCAAAAGCTATATCGCTAACGCAGCCATTTCTTGACCCCAATTGTCTTTCCTTCTTGAAGAAGTTGAACATAGTATACACCAGTGGGCAGTTGATCAACATTCAGTTCGATCCTTCCAAAACTGGCTGGTGCAGATGAAGACTGGACTACTCTTCCAAGCTGATCGACCAAATGAATAGTAACCTCGGTTGCTGAGCTCAAAGACGATCCCAAATCATAGATTACCATGAGTTCAGAAGAACCCAGGCTAGGGTTTGGGGATAGTGTGAATTCTACTTCTTCGGCTACTCCTTCGAGATCTGAGATTTGATCAATCTTACCGTCCATCCAGATTGCACGATCAATGAGCCACTGGCGCAAGTAGGCGATTTCTTCTCCATAAGTATTCCCTACAAAGGCATTGCGACCAACCTGTTGTCCAAGAATCGGGTACA
>CALDTK010000063.1 GCA_937924035.1 uncultured Saprospiraceae bacterium
AATGATCTCATTTAAACCAGAACAAGTAACCACCACCCTTTTGGAGGTCCTACCTGATCGAGCACGAGACGTGCTGGAGAAGCGTTATGGCCTTAATAAAGACGGTGAAACTTTCACACTCGAAGCGATTGGACAATCGTACGGTATTACACGTGAGCGTGTGCGCCAGATCGAAAACTACGGTATTCAGTCAATTCAAAAGTCTGAAGTCTACAAAAAACACTACGATCTATTCGTAGAAATGCAAAAGCTAATCGACCAGCTTGGAGGTGGTCTGATTGCTGAACATGTCTTGCTGGACGAATTGTCTAAAGACCCGGTCGTGCGAAATCATCTGTATTTCCTCCTAATTGTTGGTGACACTTTCTACAAGAGCAAAGAAAACCCACACTACGAACATCGTTGGTTCACTGAACACAAAACTGTTGAAGAAGTAGAGAAGGCACTACGAAGTGTTCGAAAGAGCCTGAAACGTGACGACCTAGTTTCAGAACAAGAGATCATCAGTCGGTTCAAAGAAGAACTAGCGCACGTTAGCGAAAACCACGACGAAGAAGTTCTAAAGCGATGGTTGAAGATCTCAAAGCAAATCGGTCAGAATCCATTAGGTGACTGGGGACACTCTGAAAGCCCAAACATTCGAGTTAAAGGTATTCGTGACTACGCATACCTTGCTGTTAAACGACATGGATCACCGATGCACTTCCGTGAAGTTGCTGGGTCAATTCAAGAACTATTCGACCACAACGCACACATCGCTACAACTCACAATGAGCTGATAAAAGATGATCGATTTGTTCTAGTCGGACGTGGACTGTACGCACTTTCTGAATGGGGATACACAGCCGGAGTTGTAAAAGAAGTTCTGCGGGACATTCTTGAGAACGAAGGTCCACTATCACGTGAAGAAATTATCGACAAGGTTCGCAAAGAACGATACGTCAAAGACAACACTATCCTGGTAAACCTACAAGACGTAAATATGTTCAAACGTCTTTCAAACGGACACTACACACTTTCTGAATAAGTAAGTTGCCGAAGTCAAAAGCCGCCACGATTTCCCAAACGGAATCGTGGCGGTTTTTGCTTTGATGATACAATATTCGTAACAAACGCCTGTGAAAGAATTATTTACCAGCATCTTCTTAGTAATCGCTATTCCGGTATGTTTTTTGGTGATGTTCTTTGTGTGGACAATCATCCTAAAAGATTCAACAATTAATCTGTTGCCGGCACTTTCTTTTGCATTGTTCGTGTTACCACTCTTCCTCCCAGTTGTACTTTTTCATTTGACCTACGGCAGATGGGTTGAGTTTGTCCAAACGTACAGTAAGTACAAAAACGGCCGTGTCACAGTAAGAATAAACTTACCAAATGAAGTTTTTAAATCTCCCCAAGCGATGGAGGCGGTGTTGGCACAGGTACACAATACAAGTAAAGCTGACAACCTAATGGAAGCTTACCTCGACGGTAAACACCCTTTATCGAACAGCTTTGAATTGGTTTCGATCGGAGGGGAAGTTCGATTTTATGCCAATGTTCCCAAACGTAAAATTAAAGATATTCTAGAATCTCAACTTTACGCTCAGTATCCTGGAATCGAAATTGTCGAAGAGCCTGTTGACTACGCAGCCGAATTTCAATGGGATCCGGAAAAAATGGATATTATGTCTTTTCACATTGTTAAAGCTGAAGACGAGGTCGTTCCAATCAAAACCTACATAGACTACAAACTTGACCAGCTTCCAAAAGAGGAAGAGAAGATTGACCCTATGTCACCCATGCTTGAGTTCTTAGGTAAGGTCAAACCGCACGAAAGAGTGATCTATCAAATTATTTGTGAACCGCATGTAAAGAAAACATTTTCATTGGGCACCAGTCTCCGCGAATCTCCTACATGGAGAAAGGCTGGAATGGACAAAATTAATCAAATTATGCATCGTGATGAGAAACGAATGGGTATAAGGTCCGAAGACGAAGAGAAGCCTGATGACCGACCGACATTAACCATGGGGGAAAGAGACCTGGTCGCTGCCATCGAGCGTAATTGCGGCAAGCTGGCTTATCGTGTAGGAATTCGAGCAGCTTATATTACATTAGATAAAGACAATTTTGATCCGGACATCATTGCGCCGTTATTAAAATCCTTCTATCCATACGACGACGAAAATCGTAACAAACTCGGCATAAGATGGAAAACGGACTTCGACTACATGTTCTTCGAAGACTTCACAGGAAAAAGAAAAGAGGGTAGAAAGAGAGCCGAATTAGAACATATAAAATCTCGCACATATGACGCGGGTGTTGGTAGTGCAAATGATATTCACCAGCCCAAAGTTATGTCCGTTGAAGAGCTGGCAACTATCTTCCACATCCCAGGAGCTGTTGTCCTTACGCCTAACTTGGGACGTATTCCTTCCACTACCACAACTGCGCCTAGTAACCTACCAGTTGGTGAACTGCCTATATAACCTATGTCGCAAGAGTTAGTTGACATAGAACCGATAGACTCAGTAGTAGATACTGACACTAAGGGCGAGAATAAACGTCGAGGGCTGTTACTTATTTTGGCAGGCCTCCTGTCTCTCAGCTGCTTGTGTTTAACGGGTGTGTTTCTATACGCGACTTACTTAGACACACCACAAGCATCATTCACCCCAAGTACATTTGAGGTCTCGCCTGGCGAAACTGTTTCAAGTATTGCGAACAGGCTTGAGGAAACTGGAATCATCCGTTCGGCAGATTTACTAAATGTTATATTTAGATTTTCCGAAGACGGGCGCTTGATTAAGGCAGGGAAGTACAATTTCGACAAACCCTTACTTACTCGCGAGGTTGCAAAACTGCTGACCCAAGGTACAAAAGAAGAAGTGATTTCAATTACTTTCATAGAGGGCGAGCGTTCGTCTATATACGGCAAAAAGGCAAAGGGCCTTTTGAGTAATTTTGATATTGACGTCTGGAGTCAGATATCTAAAGAACACGAAGGTGAACTTTTTCCAGAAACATATTTCGTAACACCTGATTTTTCAGCCGAGGAACTATTCGATCTGATGCATAAGCAGCACAAAGAAGTTGTTGCTGAATTAATCGCATCAAGTTCAGTCAGTGCCAGCAGCTCGGCAGAGATTGTGACCATCGCTTCAATCCTCGAACGAGAAGCTAACGACCTAGAGTCAATGCGAACCGTGGCTGGAATATTTCAAAACCGGATGGCAATTGGCATGCCACTACAGGCGGACGCGACTATTGAATACGTAATTGACACACCATTGGGCGAACTCGCACCAGGTCAATTGGCACAAGAGCTTCGAGAATTAGAATCACCGTACAACAGTTACAAAAATATTGGCCTGCCGCCCACACCGATTGGCAATCCTGGCCGCCAAGCACTTCTTGCCGCTCTAACGCCAATACCTTCGGATTATCTTTTTTACATAACAGGTGACGATGGCGAATTTTATTATGCAGAGACATATGCTGGTCATCTAGTAAACATTGAACGTCACCTACGCTAATGGTACGCTCGTGTGACATGGAAGACGACAAGTCACAAAAAACTGTATTCGTTGGCCTGTCTGGCGGCGTAGACAGCTCGGTAGCAACTAAAAGACTGTTCGACCAAGGCTATAACGTAGTCGGTGTTTTCATAAAGGTTTGGCATCCGCAATGGATGGTCTGTAACTGGGAGCAAGAACGTCTGGATGCAATGCGCGTAGCGGCACATTTAGAAATCCCGTTTCTAACCTGCGACGCTGAAGAAGCTTATCGCGATGATGTAGCTATGTATTTTATCGAGGAGTACAAAGCAGGGCGCACACCTAACCCAGACGTCATGTGTAACCAGTACGTTAAGTTCGGACGATTTTTGGAATGGGCAAAGAGCAAAGGGGCAGACTACATAGCCACAGGACACTACGCGCAACGCCTAGACAATAACGATGATGTCGAGCTACACCGAGGAGTCGACACTGGTAAAGACCAAACATACTTTTTGTGGACACTCTCAAAAGAACAACTTGAATACACACTTTTTCCAGTAGGGGACACCCCTAAAGATAAAATCCGCGCCGAGGCTGAGGCGGCGGGTGTTCCAGTAGCCGCCAAAAAGGATAGTCAGGGAATATGCTTCCTCGGCCACGTCGACATTGCAGATTTCCTCTCACATTACACAGAACTAAAGTCAGGCGATATTCTAGACGTAGACGGCAATGTGATCGGCTCACATGTTGGTGCACTGGTGTATACAGAAGGACAGCGTCATGGATTTACAATCAACACTCAGGACACAGATAAGACACCTCACTATGTAATCAGTCGAGATTTGGAGAAGAACACAGTTACTGTAGCTACAAATATGCAAGCTGGCTCTGAAGGAAAATTCATCAACCTAACAGATTGCGTACTTAGAAAACCTATCGAGGTGGGGGAGACAATCGAATATCAAATTCGCTACCGACAGACACCACTAGAAGCAGAGATCCTGGAGGTCACTAGCAACACACTCACCCTCAAACCTCTAGCTGACAATCCTGCTCCTGCCAAAGGGCAATCTTGTGTGGTTTACCGGGGAACACTGTGTATCGGGGGTGGTATCATTGGCTAGTGCCAATTCTCGTAACAAAAGCCGATGGATCCAAAGAGTATTTTAAAATAGAAAAACTGCGTCGTTCTCTTAGACGTGCCGGAGCTCAACCTGACGAAATCAACCAGGTTGTGGCCCAAATCAACCCTACTCTCAGCGACGGAATGAAAACCGACGTTATTTATAGAGCTGCATTTGACTTGTTGCGACAAGGAGAA
>CALDTK010000064.1 GCA_937924035.1 uncultured Saprospiraceae bacterium
GCGTTAGAATTTAATAGAGACCGTTGCGTCTTACGCTATAGGAGTGCAATCGAACTGTGAAAGATCATCTGCTGAGCTTGGTTACGGACGAGGAGGGAGCGCAAGTAACAATTCATCTAGATCTCGCGGGTGTTAACTATCTCTTAGCCGAACTGAATAACATCAAAGAGAATTTAGAGAAGAACGATTGTCCTCACACACACCTGCTATCCAGCGACTGGGGCGGTTCAGAACTGACTACAAGTAAGCTATCATCACAGAAAGAAGAAGTGAATAGCATTCATCATCTGAAAGTCTATGGCTGGAACGAAGAGTGGAAGAAAAAACACAATCTTGTTTAAGGCTATTGCAGTTGAATTTGACTGTAAATATTCTAACAAGCCAGTTCAGTCCGACAATTTACGCGGTGTCTGTCTTGTGATGTCGCTGCGCGCCATATTACCACAAGCCAGCCACCGCATAAATTGCGGCTGACTGGGACGTTATCTCAAATATAGCTAGTTCAGGAAATTAGAAATGAAAGAACTATACCCAACATTGGTAGCGCTATTTGGCACTATATCCGCAATTTCTGTTGCCTATTTGGTTCTACTTCACGAGCAGGCACGAAAAGGAATAGACACATCAAGAAAATGGCTTGCGTTCGAAATTACTAGCGCTCTTCAATGTAAAAATAAATCCCATGGTGCATTGAGCGAAAGCGATAAAATAAGGGAAGAGATGCTTGATAACTGTCGCCACGGATCAGTAACAGTAGAGGATGCGGAAGAACTTTTAACCGTCCTGAAGGAAAAGGTTTCCGAGCTGAGAAATGATCAAATTGAAACTGTCAGTGCTGAGGTGGCAGGAACTAGGGCTAAAGCAGCTGTGCATATAGATAAGTATCATATTCAGGATATAGAAAAAGTTCTTGCTCGCTTTAAAAAGGCAGAAGCGTTTTATAAAGAGTTTCCAGAACACTCCCAGTTCGCTATCGGTGTGCCGTTGGTCATCTGTGCATACTTCATTGTTGTGGTTTATTTTGGTGGGGTTGGAACAGGCGGGTTTGGTTTTATGAATTTGGTTGTCGCTCTTGGAGGTTTATATTTTGTTTTTTATAACACCAGTGAGACCCTTGGTAAATTGAGTGGTAAGCCAACCAAGTCCGAATCAGAAGATGACTCAAAATAGAGATAACAATGCGTTGCACTCGACAAAGCACGCGGTGTTTAAATTGCTATTCCGCTGCGCTCCATTTTATAGCAATTTAAACCCCGCATGCTTTGCGAGTGAACGCGGCGTTAGATTTTATACATGAATATAGAGCAAAGAATAATAGCTTCGTGTCCATCATTTGAAGTTCCATATGAAGAGCTGCGAAAAGAAAGGAGACCAACCGTCTTGTCTCTACGTGAAATATTGGATGAGCTTGCTGGGCATGTAGTCCAGTTGGTATCAGAGGGCAGTAAAGACAATTTGCGTTCTCTATTTTTACTGGTAGAAGATGTGCAGACGGAAATAGACAATGAACTTAAGAATGCCATTAACACCGGTTTTCTTGAATCCCTTCAGGCAGAAACCAAATTGGTAGGATTAGATCCGGAACTGTACATTGAGTTTTTAGGTCCGCATACGAAAAGCTGGTGGAATGACCTCACAAAAAATTGGGAGGCAAGCCATGACTGGTAGAAAAAAATCTAACAAACCAATGAACTCGACACTGGACCCGCTGTTCGAATGTGTGAATTGTCGTGCCTCCAATTTTGTCACACATCCGCCCATCGGCTCCAGTGCAAGTTATCGGGACGTTAACTCCAAATAGGAAAAAAATGGACACACCACAACTCTGGGACGCCATAAACGAAATGAACAAGCAAGGAGTGGTTATTGGTTCACTCTTAGGTGGCTTTACACTGGCGGCCGCGTTCCAGGGATTCTCACAAAATTGGAGTGGTAGGGTTCATAAATATAGTGCAATAGCAGCCTTTGTTGCTTCAATAAGCTTTGTGTGTGTAGTATTTATTTCTGCATTAGTTGTTTTTTCGTTCGCAGACTATGAGTATCAGTATAGCCTTAAGCGTATGCAAGAGTCTGCTCCGATGTATTTTTTGAACCTTACAATGATAAATTTCGTTTTAGGGTTTATCGGCACGCTGGCTCTATTTATTATGTTCGGGTTGCTCGGATGGATGCGTGGGGTTGGTTTAGGTATCTTCACTACCGCAATCACGCTAGTCGGTATACTGGCGTTGTCTGTGTCATTGTATTCGGCATGTAAAAATGTAGTTCCAAACTATGGAAACCTACCCGTGATATCAAATGTATGCATGAAGAAACCGGAAGCAGAAAAGAGTTAACAAGCAGTTCCAGCCGACACTTCACGCGCTGTCCGTTTGTGTGTACGGTCGCAAGCTCCCATATTGACACACAAACGGCCATCGCATGAAGTGCGGCTGAACTGGACGTTAGCTTTAAATAAGGTATTGGATGCATCACATATTAGAAGCTGACTATGGCATCGGTCCGCTCAATGACGTGGAGGACGTTATTCGTTCGGGCTTTGATAAGCTATTCGAGAGAAACAAAGTCCAGCCATGGTTTGATGGTCTATGGATGAATGAATACGGTGAGGCTCTTGTGGGTGCTCTACTTGTTGCCTGTCAAGCCTATTGTGTTGGTTGTGTTTCTGATATTAATGAAATAAGAAAACATAATGAGCTAAAACCGCTAGGTAAGATTGATGCTTATCGGGCTCATGGTGTGTCGTCAAATGGAGTCTCTGCAATAGAACTACTAAATGCCGGGGCAAATTGTTTTAAGCATCGTGACGAGTGGGGGTCTAATTGGCCTAACAATTTAACAACACGAACTTTAAAGGCTTATTCAATATCAGCAGAAGTTGAATTTCCATTAAATGCTGTATTGGATATTATTGATCGTGAACTGGGATACTCAAGGTTTTGTGATTTGGTGTCTGAATGGCGTGAAGCGCTTATAGATGGTACAAAGTAAGCTAACAAGTCAATCCAGCCGGACAATTCACGCGGTGTTTGTCTTGTGGTGTCACTGTCGTTCCACTGTACCACAAGGCAAACCCCGCGCGAATTGCCGCTGATTGAGGCGTTAAATTAGAAGAGAAATGAATTGGACATACGCGAGCATCTAAAAGATGGATTTGAGGTTGAGCTATATGAAGCATCGCTTCGTAATCTTGAAAATAGTAAAAATCCGATTGCGCTCAATAGCTTCTCTTTCTCTTTAAGAGAGCTTCTCAGGAATTTCTTATCAAGAACTGCTCCCGATTCGGAGGTCGTTCGGTGTTGTTGGTTTATTCCAAATGAGGAATCTTATAACGGAATAACTCGAGCAGATAGAATTAAGTACGGAATTCAAGGGGGTTTGGAAGATGAGTTTGTGAAGGAAGATCTCGGCGTTGATCTAACTCCAGTCATTTCTAATATGACTAAGAAATTTAGAAAACTTAATGAATATACGCATATAAACGAGAAAACGTTCAATCTCAATCAAGAAATAGTAAATTCTGAAAGTGAAGAAATATTAAAAGCTCTACAAAGCGCCTTGGATTCTTATGCTCTACGTAAAACAAACATAACAGATGTACTTTGGAACAATATTGATGACTCAGTCGTTCATTCGTGCATTTCAGAAACTATTCAAAGTATTGATGAGCTTTCAAGTCACCACAGTGTAGAGGAGGTTGAAACCCACGAAGTTTGTGTCACTCAAATCGACAGCGAGTTTATCCAATTTGATGCTGAAGGATATTTGCAATGTGAGCTACAATGGGGATCAAACTCAGATGTAAGGAGAGGTGACGGTGTTGTGGTGACACAAAGCTTTCCGTTTACTTGTATCCTGAGAGCTCCAGTTGGTGATCCATACCTTGTAGATACAGATCCATCTTCAGTTCGTGTGGATAATTCTTTTTGGAGTCAATGAATTTAACAAGACCTTCCAGAGCGACAGCGCACGCGTTGTCCGTTTGCATGAATACTCGTGCCTCGCATTTTATCATGCAAACGGCCCCCACATGCACTGCGCCTGAAGGTAGCGTTAGATTTAAAGGCCCACTAACTTACTTTATAAAGAGACCCGCAATCGCCGCCATAAGAAACCTCCCAATAAAATTGAGCCAGACAACACCCAGTATCGTAAGGGGCACAATAAGAGTGGCTCCGAGCGCTATTGCATACTTAGTTAAAGTGGGTGCGTCGTCCATTTTATTATCAATGTAGATTCCTCCCATCATGAGTCCTACAAGCAGTAGTAAAACAATAATCCATTTTGATATTTTTAATTGCTCGTATACTTCTGGGTGCTTTCCAGTTTTTCGTAAATATATAAACGTACCTACATGGCATACGCCTAGCAGCGTCATGACCATCAATGCAATATCGTGCTTATTCATTGGTTACAGCGCTCAGTTGCTACGTGAGGCAGAAGTGGTAAAGTAAAGGTCACGTTGGTAAGCTAGTATCGCGCAAGTATTAACGGAGTGCGCCCAGTTTGAGTAATAGTAATCTAACAAGTCAATGTACGCCGACAATTTACGCGGTGTCCGCATTGTGGTGTCGCTTAGGCTCCACGGTACCACAATGCAAACACCGCATAAATTGCGGGTAATTGAGGCGTTAGATTTCAAAAGAAAAAAGAAGTAAGCGTTTAGAGAGGGTTCTTCGCTATACAGTGGCAGGGGCGGTTCAATGTATCGTTGTAGAGTTGCCTCATCATTGTTCGTCGTAGATTTAGTTGCTTCGTTATTGGTAGGCTTAGTTGGTGTAAAGTGCAAGTCAACCAGTGAAACGGCTCCAGCGTTCGTTGCCGCGAGAAATGTTGGTGTTGAAGTTGAGGGCGGTATTTCCTGTTTTAAGTTGCTTCGTTATGCAGAAGTGCTAAAGTGAGTTATCGGGTCAATTTTATTGAGGTGTGTCGCATGAGTAAAGATAGTAAGTCTGCGGTGAGAGCATCGAATAATCTAACAAAGCACTGTAGAGCGACGTGCAACAAGTTGTCGACTCGTTCCTCGCGCCAACTTATTACACGCGCCTAAGTGCGGCGTTAAAATCCAAAAAACAAAAAGAATTACTAAGTCGGCTTCGTCATAAAAATAGGGTTAATATAGTGCGTCAGTTCCAGCGGTGAGTGGCTTCAGCATTGTACGCGTAGGGTGTTTGTATTAACCGCTTCGTTGCAGAGTGGCCTCATCATAGTTCGTTCTTATTAGGCATCGGTAGAACCGGGTGACCAAGCAAGGAATGCAAGATTCGTCTTAATCTGAAAAGCATAGCCATTAGAGTCAGTGGTTTCGCTTATATAGAAATAAAGGCATAAATACAGTTCGTTAACATTGGCAGTGCCAACGGATAATTGTCTAGCAGTGATGTTCGGGGTAGTATCGGTAGTAAGAGGTTTCGTATAAATGCTGTAGGTGGGTTAAGTGGTGAGCATTCCGGTTAAGTCCAACAGTTTTAACAAGTCAATGAACTCGACAGCGTACCCGCTGCGGAAATTGCCATACCGCTTCGCGCCATTTTATGGCAATTTAGCCACCGCATAAATTGCGGCTAACCGCGATGTTAAATGCGCACAATAAATATGAGTGAGTTTGAAGCAGCAGAAATATATTTCAGAAAAGATGTGGTGGCACAAATGGAAAGTACTCTGTACAAAATACTTGTTGAGTTTGATGATTTAGGGCTCACATTGCAGCACCGGCAACACGGTGCTACTTCCATCATTAAAAAAATATCTGAAGGATTGCCCATTTATGTCACTTCTGAGGAAGGGGTGTTTCTGGAGACTTGTGCGCCAGCAATGATAGAAGCGCTAACCTTTTATAGAA
>CALDTK010000065.1 GCA_937924035.1 uncultured Saprospiraceae bacterium
TGCACGTAACCAAGGTGTGAAGGTTGCTTGGATTTCAAAAGGACTCTCTGAGAACGCAAGTGCAGATCCGTTGAAGAAGGTGGAAGCTGCAGTTGGCGAGAGGGCAACACCGGCATCTCCCATAGCTGCTGACCTTGCATCTGGGCTAATTGTTAAGAAAGGAACTGCCGTTTGAATCGTTGTAACACATTTTTGACCCGTAACTGGATTAATAAAGCAGCCTGATCCTGGAGGCTCTTCAACACAGTTTAATTGCGCTTGAGCGAGAACTGCCCCTAAAAGAATGAGGGAAGTTAGAGTTAGCCTAGACAGTTTGGCAATTTTCATAGGTTGCGATTTGAGCCAATCATTTGGCGGCGCGAATGTAAGACCTTCTTAATAGTATTGAGGTACCTTAGTTAATCGTTTAAATAGGTCATGTTATTGCCGTGTGGTAACGTTTCTATAACATTTCCAGAAATAGGGTAGTGGACTATTTGAGCACAACTAGGCGTTCGAATCCACTTTCTCCAGAACGCTCAGCATTTTCTGTTTGTAGCTTAACCTTATAGAGATACACCCCTCTGGCAAGTTCTTGGCCAAACATATCAGTTCCATTCCAAGTTATGCAATCGTCATTCCCAAATCTGTTTCCTTCCGCGACCCCTTCTTGGCGAAGACTTCTCACCAAGCGGCCAGAAGTAGTGTAAATATCTATTTGAACTTCTACAAATTGGCCAGCAGCTGTGTGCTCAAATTGGAAACAAGTAGCATCTACAAAGGGGTTAGGATAATTCAATACACGCCTGAGCGCTACACCTGGATCATTAGAGACTACAAACTGAGTAGTGCCAATTCCGGTATTATTAGAAAGATCCCAAGCTCTGACTTCAAGCTCGTATTCCCCTTCAGGTAAGTCGAAAAGTGGGTATCGGACTTCGCCACTTCTATAATCGTCTGCACTAGCTTGGTAGAAGTCATTGAGCACAAAATTACCGTTCTGCCCACCTCTTAGTGTCGCTGAGAGGTCGTGTCCTATGCTTGTTCCACTAACGTTGATGCCAAAATCGTCGCTAAGTTTTGCTAAAAGTACGGGGTCCTCTGAGGTAATTGCCCCAGTAACGAATGCATCGTTACCCATAAAGACTTCTACCAAAGGGGGGCTGTCATCAACAATTGAGCTGGGGGTTAATCCATCAACGAAGAAACGGGTGAATAAGCCACCTCCATCGCGTCCATCAGGTGAGTATGCATACATGCTTAGCCTCCCCAGTCCTTGCGAAATGCTCATGTCTTTTGGTAACCTAAATTGAGCGGTCCATCTTCCATTAGTAACGGTTGCTCTTCCTTTAAAAAGAGTGCCGCCTTGCGCTTGATATCTTCTAACACTGCTGCCTAAATCTTGCCCAAGCGTCTGAAGCGACCGATTTTTATCGAAAATGGTCAGAATAACTTCTCCATCGAAGTCGCCAACAATTGAGCCGTCTAAGTTAGTAACGACACCTTGCACTGTCACTTCCTGAAGAGGGGCCACAGAGAATGTATCGCTTGAAGAAGCGATTGAAATACTGTCAAATTCTGTGAGTTGAACATTCAATCGTGGCACAGCAATTTTCATTGCTGGATCACCAAATAGTGAGTACTTGAGATTGTTCTGGACATTTCGAACTGCTCCTGTTTTGGCGAGATTGAGCAATTCCCCGATGCCGAGATCCGCAGTCAGTGACTTATCGAATAAATTCAAGTGAGTAGAATTCGTCAGCTCTTTGTTTGCCGTTGTAAAAACTGGCCTTGTAGTGCTGACAGATGCTACAGCACCTCCATCTCTCTTGAAAAGGACTTGTTCCCCGGCAACTGTGAGCTGAGGGTTATCAAAACCGGTAAAGGTGCATGTTGCAGTAACTAAAATTGGAAAAGAATTCCGCGTGTTCCACTTTTCTATATCAGGCGCATTGAGGATTCGCTCTTGCGCCCAACCTCTTGGTCCTCCATGCCCTAAATAGCTGGTTGTGAGGTTTCCAAGGAACATGTTTTGGTTGATTGCTTCAGCTGCTCGAGGAATCCGAATACCACCGGGGGTTGGGACCTGTTCGAAAGCATCAGCATAAATTTTTACTTGATTGAGCTCCGCAAAACGTACTGAATTGAGTTCTGCGATTTCGTCCATATCTCTCAGGTGACCGTCGCTGTCTTCATCGTCCGCCACATAAACATTCCGCATCCGCCATTCTCCTAGCATTGATGGATCAGAGTCATATCGAATAATCTTGTCGATAAGAGCGTCCGTTTGCGAGACAGAATTCCCAGGAATACGACCAACAGATATGTCGACCAAACCAGTTGGATAACTCGTAGTAGAACGGCCATCACCGTCTGATACTAACACAAAATAGTCGTCTGTCGGAAAAGCTGTCACTTCATGATTGTAAGCACTTGTTTGATAGGTTGGGATAAGATTCCCCCCTCTCTCAACAATATTCCTTGGATCGTAGGTGCCATCGCCAACTAAGGCGAGATACCGGAAACTTGGATTGCGGTCGAAAAGCATTTTGGAGAATGCTCTTATCGCTGTTGGATCAAATCTTCCTCCTCCAAATTCGTCAGCGACTTGATCCATTGAGACAACTTCAACATTGAAGTTATTGTGCGATCTTCTATGATCACCAAGGCGCATGGCAGAGCTTTCTAATCCTTCTCCATAGATGATGAGCATGTCAAGATTAGAGAGTGCATGTAAGTTGCTGTTTTCGAGTTTTCCAACAACCTCTGGTGCTGGATAGGTTTTGTTAGGATCAAAAGCTACAAACTCACGCGGAGAACCATCTGCCTCCTGCGTATAGCTAAACTTGAAGTCAGCGAGCGAAATTCTTTTTTGTAAAATGGGGTCTGAAATGTCTAGGACTTGTATTTCAGAAGCGCTTGAAAGTTCAAACCCGTGTATGCCTGCTTGCGCGTGCGATGCCGATCGAAAGAATAAAGGGGACTCTCCAACTTTTAGGCTGCATGGATAAGTAAGCTGCACGTAGTCTAACCAGCCTGGGTTGTTTTCTAAGTTACCAGGATAAGAAACTTGAAGGTCAATTAAAGGATTTGACAGCGTCAGGTCTGCTGCAAGGGTAGCATCTTTTGCGAAGGCAGAGTTTGCATTCGCACGGACCCCAGTAGCGAGGGTTGGGCTGGTGAAATTTTGACCGTTAATACTGACATTAAAACGAGTATTTCCTGTCACAGAAGAAGCAGCCAAGCGTGCATAAAGCTTTCCTGTAGAATTAGGAACGATTTCACCTAGGTTCCATATTTGATCTCTTGAAACTTCTCTTGAAGTGCCAAAAGTGTATCCAAAAAACTGTTGGCCGCTTCCTTGACCAGACCCATATCGAGTATTGCTAAACTGGAGCAGGTTAACCAAATCTTCCTCCCATCGCACACGATTGGTGTAAGTATTATCGTAGTTGGATGCAACTGCACCAATAGGAATGCTCGACGTTCTTAGTCCGCTACCTCCTATTTTAATGTAGTAGTGAGTAACCTCGCTGTAAGGATTTTCTTTTCTGAAGAACTCCTGCACATTTTCATTCCACTCCCAGACATCTTCTCCTTGGCCATAGAAAAGAAACTTTTCGCCTTCCTCCCATACTTCGTCGGCATCACCTACTTCGTAGAGGGCTACTTCAGCAAGGTCGACTGGATAAAAGTCACCTACGCGCTCAGGTAATGCCGCTCCTCCTTTGCTAAAGACTCTAACCTGTTGAGGATTAGAAGAAGAAAGGCCGATGGAGTTTAAAAAACTAGCGTCGATTTGATAAATCCCGTCATCGTCTATTGAAAGCTTGTAGATATCACCCGTTGCAAGTACTGATTCTGTTGGTTCTTCGGGCCCAGACCTAGCCTGAAGTCTAGATTCGTTTTTGAGAGTGTAGTCAGCTTTTACGAGGAGTGTAAACTCGCTTATGTCATTTTCACGACTTACATCAAAGGTCAAGTAGAGGTGTGGCTTGCGACCAGCGTATGTGGTTTTAGCGATGGTGGAGCTAACAGTTGCAGTAGCGTCTAACTCCTCAGAAGTACCGTCGTTATTGGTTTTAGCGAAAGCAATATTCTCAATCTCAGCTATTTTTCCACTAGGAAGCGGTATTGCCCACTGCAGGTGCTGAGTCTCTTCACCTTCCGGCAAAACAAAGGTCGTTTGTTGGGTAAGGCTCTGGCCAAATAGAAAAAATGACCAGCTAGACGTACTGATTATCAAATAAATACGCAGCTTCGAAGAAAAATTAATAGACATTGAGTTTAAAGATAGGTACTGAGAGTTGCTTCCCAAACGTTGGCATTAGGTCCAAATTGCACTACCTAAAGGCGTTAAACAATTTATGCGCTCTTGTAGTGTACATTTGGAGTTCTTATATGGCTAAACACCTCACAAAGCTTACAGTTTCAGTACTAATCCTGATCGGCAGCATGACCTTGGTGTCGGCGCAAGATGCCGTTTTCAGTCAGTTTTATGCTGCTCCACTGTTATTGAATCCAGCCTTTGCAGGAACCTCTAGGGCTCCTAGCATCGCAATCAATCACCGCTCTCAAAATGTTGGCTTTGCTAGCAGCATTCCATATCAGACGTACGCTGTTTCTTATGGCCAGTACTTAGAGCCAATCAGATCAGGTATAGGTGTTAGCGTATTTGCAGATGATGCAGGCAATGGAGCAGTCTCAACATATGCAGCAACAGCCTATTACTCTTACCAAGTCAAGATTGATCGAAATCAAAGCATCCGAGTTGGAATGAGCGCAGGTGTTCAGCAAAGGCAACTTGACTACGATCGATTGTTATTTTTTGACCAGTTAAGCCCAGAAATAGGGAATACGGGGATGGCTACTCAGGAAAATCGACCTGCGAACACAAACACAACCTTTGTTGATTTTGGAGCAGGACTATTATATGCTAGTAAAGTAGCCTATGCAGGAGTGACATTAGATCACCTCACAACTCCTGATGATCGCATAGCAATTGTTGGTCCGGGAGGGTTTTATGAAGGTTACCCGATGCGCTTGAGCGTTCACGCAGGAACTCAAATTAATCTTTCTCCTAACACAGCCAACGGGGGCAAGTTTGTCACTCCAAATATCCTTTACACAAGACAGGGGCCATTTGAACAAGTTAATGCTGGCGCATATGTTGGTTTTGACAAGTTGTTTGGGGGAGCATGGTTTCGACATACATTTGGTAACCCAGACGCAGCTATTGCCGTAATAGGCGTAGAATGGGACATGTATAAGTTTGGCTACAGCTATGATTTCACAGTAAGTGGACTTTCAGCTGTTAGTACAGGTACCCATGAAGTCAGCTTACAGTTAAATTTCGACAAAGCACATTGGATAAAAAAGAAGCGGCAAAGCGAGCGATACAACGATTGTCTCCAACTTTTCCGTTAACGTAACAATTCGTTTCTTTGAATAACGTTAGTAACCCGTTGACTTGGCGCACTACTTGCATCAATGAAATTCGGTACTTTTGACGCGCTAGAGATAGAAAATCCTGAGATGAAGCAAATTTTCCAACTAAGTCTACTGCTCTGTGTGGTAGCAATCGTGCTACCTGGATGTAGCAAAAACGAACGGTCTGCATCGACAGGCTGGAAATACAACGACCAAAAATGGGGAGGCTTTGAAAAGCTCGACTACGAAGGTCAAGCTACCGGTCCGAACCTAGTCCTCATTGAGGGTGGAACGTTCACCATGGGGCTTTCCGAGCAAGATGTAATTAGCGAGTGGAATAACGTACCACGTCGTGTTACTGTCTCCTCTTTCTACATGGATGAGACTGAGGTAGCCAATATCGACTATAAAGAGTACCTCTTTTGGACGAAGCGCGTATTTGGCGAAAGCTATCCAGAAGTTTACATCAACGCACTTCCTGATTCTCTCGTTTGGCGTGAGGAGCTTAGCTACAATGAGCCTTACGTTGAGACTTATCTCCGTCACCCAAGTTATGACAACTATCCTGTGGTAGGCGTTAACTGGAACCAAGCAAACGATTTTTGTAAGTGGCGTACTGATCGCGTAAACGAGATGGTCCTCGTAGAGCGTGGTATCCTAAATATCAATCCAGAGCAGAAAGACGAAGACAACTTCAACACTGAGTCTTACCTCGTAGGACAGTACCAGGGTGATGTTCGTAAGAATATGAGTGACCTCCGTACAGGTGGTGAGCGTCCAGTTCGCTTCGAGGATGGTATCCTACTTCCTAGCTACCGCCTTCCAACAGAAGCGGAATGGGAGTATGCAGCATTAGGGCTTCAGGGAAATATGGCTAACGAGAAAGATGAGCTCATCACTGATCGTCGTATTTACCCATGGAATGGAAATAGCCTTCGCTACCAGAAGCGTGATAAGTACCAAGGTCGAATCCTTGCGAATTTCAAGCGTGGTGATGGTGACTATATGGGTATGGCGGGCAACTTGAATGACCATTCTAGTATCACTGCACCTGTTCGTCAGTTCATGCCGAATGATTTTGGGCTTTACAACATGGCAGGAAATGTAAATGAGTGGACAATGGATCTTTTCCGTCCGATGACTTCACTTACTCTTCGTGACGTCGATAATCATGACTTAAACCCTTACCGTGGTGGGAAGTTCCAAGCGTTGGAGATGGATGAAGACGGGAAAGCAGTTGAGAAAGATTCTCTAGGACGCCTTCGTTACCGTGATGTTGAGGATGACGAAGTAGCTGGTCGTGAGAACTACAAAACTGCTAGAGTCTACGATTATCTCGATGGTGATGAGCAATCTGAGGCATCATACGCATATGGTGAGACAACACTTATTAGTGACAAGTCACGGGTAATTAAAGGCGGAAGCTGGGCAGATCGTGCTTGGTGGCTAGCTCCAGGAGCTAGACGCTTCAGAGAAGAAGATACCTCTGACCGCGCTCTGGGTTTCCGTTGCTCTATGACACGTACAGGTGGCCCGACAGGAAATGAGGATACAGGCGGTAATGCTTTCAAGGCTTCGGGCAAGAGCGCTAAACGACGCTACAAGTAGTAGCTACCATCTTTGGATAATTCGAAGGCCTCAACGATAAACAACGTTGGGGCCTTCGTACGTTTGCGGCAACTATGGACATAGAAAAGCTACTTGAAATTTTCTTGACGTGTTCGGGAGTCTCTATTGATACTCGATCAATTCAGTCAGGCGAACTCTTTGTTGCTTTAAAGGGGCCCAATTTCGATGGTAATGTTTACATCGAGCAGGCATTGACAAAAGGTGCCAAACACGTTATTTCAGATGATTCTACTTTCAGAGGAAGGAATAATATTACAGTTGTAAATGATAGTCTAAGCACTTTGCAGCAGCTAGCTACTGCTTACCGTAATACGTGGGACTGCCCAGTAGTTGGACTTACAGGAAGTAACGGTAAAACAACTACGAAGGAATTGTTGGCCGCGATGTTAGCCACGACGTACAGGGTTTATGCAACCGCGGGTAATTTGAACAACCACATTGGTGTACCTCTGAGTTTGCTACGCGCGCCGTCCGATGCTGAAATTGTTGTAATAGAAATGGGGGCTAATCATGTTGGTGAAATAGCCGATTTATCCAATATCGCCAGACCTACACATGGCTTCATTACTAATATTGGAAGAGCTCATTTGGAAGGATTTGGTGGCCTAGAAGGTGTTCGCAAAGGAAAGGGTGAGCTCTTTGACTATTTAAAAGACAAAGGGCAAGCCTTTATAAATGCAAGCGATTCAGAAATAATGGCTTTGCACGAAAGGGCAGGGCAGCATCTGTTTTTTGGAATTACCGATCAAGTAAGCCCAACATTTGAGGGACATTTGATTTTTGAGGCAGAACTCTTACAGGACTATCCCTTTGTGAAAGGGCGGTTTTTGGGAAACGCTTCAGAGGAGCTGTTCGAAAGTCTGCTACCTGGGGCATATAATTTCCAAAATATTCTAGTTGCAGCTGCAGTATCTTTTTACTTCAAAGTCCCATTAGATAGAATAGCAAAGGCAACGAAGACTTACAGCCCTTCAAATTCTCGGAGTGAAATAGTAAAGGTTGGCGAATCCTTAGTCCTTTTAGATGCCTATAACGCCAATCCAGATAGCGTTGAAGCAGCTTTATCTTGGGTAGCAAGTAGAAATGAGACAAAGAAGGTGATAATTCTAGGCGAGCTTGCCGAGTTGGGTGCTTACGCCAAAACCGCACACACTCATGTTGCTGAGCTTGCTAAAGATATCGAAGGAAGTGAAGTAGCGTTTTTTGGTGGTGCTTATGATGGCATCACAAACTCAAGCCCAGTTTTTACGAAAGTTGAAGAGTTAAAAAGCTGGTTGGGGAAGTTTCTTGGAAGTCCCGATACTGTTATTCTCCTAAAAGGAAGCAGGTCAAATCGCCTCGAAAGATTACTTGAAGACTAAACGAATCTTTTGTA
>CALDTK010000066.1 GCA_937924035.1 uncultured Saprospiraceae bacterium
CTGCTCACCAGACATCGTCATTCCAATATCTGAACTGGCTGTCCTGTTGCGATGAGCGTGTACCTCTATACCATCAAGTAATTCTGCATGGTGCTCTAAAAATACCGTTAGCTCAGGAGTATTCTCGCCAATCGTGACATAGACCTTTACCGCCTCACAACCAATGTGGGTCACGCGCAAGGAGTCTTCGCCTGCGCAAAGGCCGTCTAGCGTAAATCGACCGTCACTGTCAGCATATACTCCTTTTCCCTGGCCCATCAAGTAAATCGTCGATCCTTCCAAGCTCGAACTATCATGTTCGTCTACCACCTCTCCAGTCAAGGTCAGCGTACAGTTCTGCGAAAGGCCAGATCCAAGAATACCCAAAGCGAATAGCAATACAAGGGAGATTCGCCTTTCGGCAAAACCCAACACTCGCCAACCAAATCGATAGTATTGATGCACGGAACTAGCTGCGCACATAGGCGCTGGAATGTGAGGGTTAAACTTCAAACTGAACGCAAAGATAGAAGAATGCTTCAAATGCAACAATGTTGCATTTTTTAGCAATCTATTAGATTTACCCTCACCTATTCATCTGTAAAAGGCAGTCAGCTTTGGTGTTCAATTAGCCTTTATTATGGAATTAGCTCTTCATTCAAACCCAACACATAGGCTTCAATTGCGCTCACCTTTGGGGCGATCTCTGCGCCATCAAATCCTTTGATATCTGCATATTTCACCTCTGCTTTATATAGCTCCGTAAGTTTTAGCGAAAGCGGACGGTAACTCCAATGCCAGCGTTCTTCCTCGTAGCCTGTGCGCCCAGACGCTTTACTTGTGTATGGTTGATAGAATCCAAAATGAGCAGCATTTTGCTTTAACCAATTGTACTCCGCCAAACCTTCACCCTGCTCGAAATACGAATTCTCAAACGCGTTGAAGTCTATGTCGGTCCCCCAGTGGTGGCGGCTCGTACCCGGCATAGAGCTGTACAATAAAATCATCCGCGCTTTTGCACTGTCCGACATTGAGGCATTGCCTAGGTTGACGCCGTTTGAGAGAGTGCGCTCACCTCTCCATTTCGCTCCCCATATCTGTGCCTGTCTGTCAAAATTGCGTGTTGCCGAACGAACTTGAAGTATGACCCCATCTTTCTTTGCACTGTCAACCATGAGTTCAACGGCATTTGCGGTTTGCCTCCTCAATAGGTAACCCCCGTCGCCATCTGTATATCGTGCTACCAACTTTACGAAGCCTTTATGTTTCGTAGGATCGAATTGCCCCATTAACTCACGTTTACGATCGATGGAATCTTGTGGCAGCCAATCAGGGACTTGAACTGTTCCCTCAACTATTTGCTCCATAGCATTTCCAACGAGTACTTCCAATTCAGAAGCCTTCTTGTCAGATGAAGAGAGCAATCCGCAGGCCATCAAAGACGAGACTAATAACGCAAAAACGAAGTATCGAGAAACATTCATCGCACAAAACTACTCTACCACCAAAAACGCCCCGAACTCATTGTAGAGCCCGAGGCGTGTTCAAAATTTACGTTCAGCCTTCAGGCCGATACACATCAATTTTATGCGCGGGTTGCTTTGAGGTTAATTACCAATGCAACATTGTCACTGATTACTTTATCACCAACAGCGCCGGTAAGGCCTGAGCCATACTTCACCCCCCAATCCGTACGGTTGATATCGAATGCTGGTGTCACTGCTGAGATCATCGCATCTGTCACGATTACATTTGCTGGAATGGTAATGCTCTTTGTGATTCCCTTCATCGTAAGATTTCCAGTAAGGTTGTGCGTCACAGCTTCGTTTCCTGTTACTGACTGAACCTGTACAAGCTCAAACTTTGCTGTAGGGAACTTCGATACTTCGAAGAAATCCTCATTTTTAAGGTGACCTTCTAAGTTGCCCCTCTTCCCAGCATCTTCGATATCTGTATTCTTTAGAGAGTTCATGTCGATAGTGAACTCGCCACCAACGAGCTTGTCTCCGCCCATCATGAGGCGACCTTCGCTTACGTTGAGTGTTCCTGTATGAGAATCTCCAACAACCTTGCTACCAGTCCACAAAACCTGTGATTCAGCAGAATTTACGTTGTATGTAACACCTTGAGTTGCTGTAGGGCCTGAGGCTGTCTCGATTGCATCACCAACTTCTGCGGTGACTTCTGACTTATTACTGTTGCAAGAAACTGCCATGAGGGCTACTGCAAATAGGGGGAAGAAAAATTTCATAGTCCTTAGATTGAAAGGGTGTTTTAGAAAATAAGCTTACGCCAAAACCCGAGTTCCCAGGTTGGAGTAAGCTCGCAGGAAACGCGTTAGAATTGAGTTTGGTTTCCTAGAAAAACAAATGTAGCCACATACTTTCAGTTCAGGCCTCTTGGATAGATGCAGCCCTGCGTGAAATCAGCTCTCTTTACTAAGCAGTTTTACGATGTGCAACGTTAGGGGCAGACCTTTCAAGGTTCTCGCTTAAATAACTCAGCGTCTCTTGCATACTTCGTAGCACAGTAAGACTCTCATTGACCGGAAGCGGCTGCATCACCGCTTGGTAGCCACTTAATAGAACAGTACTTTCTGTACAAATCTGTAATAGCTTTTGAACGTAATCTGCGACACTTCCTGTCGTAAACGTCTCCGTAATCATCGTGAAAACAAAACGAGGCTTCACTATTTGATAGGCATCTTCGAGATCCTTGAGATTTATGTCGCGTCCCAAATAGTAGACACGATAACCTCTCTTGCGAGATAAATAGTGTAGTAGGAGCAAAGACATCTCCTGTACTTCTCCTTCAGGCAAAAACAACATCAAGCTCGATCCACTATCCAAATTTGGATGAGGAAGCTCTTCGATCGCCACCATAAGTTTTCTTCTGATCAACCCCGACGTGAAACTCTCTTGTACGGGTTTGACAGAACCAGTCATCCAAAGGACGCTTAGTTTTTCCAAGAATGGAAAGACCACAGTAAGCATCGTTTGCTCGAAGCCGAGCTGCTCGATATTTAGCGACAAAATCCGATCAAAACGGGCTTCGTCCATTTCAAGCATCGAAAGCGTTAGCGCGTCAAGATGTGTCGAATACTCCCCACTTATCGCTGATATTTCCGCAACCTTGCTACTAAGTTCTCTTGTCGAAAGCTTAGCAATCTTGCTGATTCGATGACCATTGCGATTGAGCAGGGCTATGTTGAGCAAATGACGTACATCATCGTCGTCATAATAGCGCACATTAGCCTCATTCCGCTTCGGCTCCAGTATGCCATAGCGCTGTTCCCACACACGTAATGTGTGCGCTTTTACACCTGAAAGTTTGGCAAGATCGCCGATAGAATAAATAGCCAAGAATGATGGTGCTTTATGGTTTCAACTTCAACGTAACGGAATAGCTAGTAGATGGTTTTGGCTCAATTCACTCTACTCAAATAGACCTTTTTTATCAGCACTGATTAATAGAAACACCGTCGAGTTACTTAAAATACGGTCTTTTAACCAGTTTCGGCCCATTTTTGGCATACCATTTACGGCTAAGAACCGTTCCTTTGCTGCGGCAACGATACGGTATCGTTTGCCTTGAGACAATATTCAACCTTTCTCTGTGCGTAATCTCCTCTTCATTTTCGCCCTACTTGCTGGCTCTCTTTCCCTCAATGCTCAAGAAGGCTGGGAAGCAGGAGCTTTTGTGGGCGCTGGTCATTACTTCGGCGATCTCAATACAGATCTTAGCCTAACAGACCCAGGATTGGCGATCGGCGCAATAGCACGCTACAATTTCTCTAACCGCTGGTCTTCACGTTTATTTCTTGGGTACACCAAGGTGTCAGCTTTTGATAATGATTCACGAAATCTTTTCGAGCAAGCACGTAACCTTCACTTTCGTAGCGATGTGATTGATGGGGCCTTAGGATTGGAGTTTAACTTTCTGCAATACGACCACGGTAGTCGAGATCACTTCTGGACACCCTATGTATTTGGTTCATTCATGGTCTCTAGTTTCAAACCACAGGCTGAGCTTGACGATGTCTGGGTAGACCTTCGTGATTTCGGGACAGAAGGCCAATTTACCGGAGACGAATACTACACCACAGCACTAGGTGTGAGTTATGGTATCGGAATCAAACTCGACATCAATTACGAGTGGAGTATCAACTTTGAGATAAACGCCCGACAGTTGTTTAACGATTACCTCGATGATGTATCTACGGTATACCCAGACATGGAAGACCTAGAAGATCTGAGAGGGATCGACGCTGTTCGTCTTTCTGATCGTTCGATTATTATCGAAGGTGTCAACTCTCAAACCCTTGGAGAAGAAGGTCGTTTCCGCGGCAATTCTGAGGACAATGACCAGTACGCAGCCATCACCTTCGGAATCGTATACTACTTCGGAGACCTAAAGTGTCCTGACTACGGAAGCCGGTAAATCAACCTAGCAGTTGTCCAAAAGGAGTAGTCCCTCGTTTATCCCAATATTTCTATCAATTGATCCGCAAGCTCCAGCCCTATAAGGCGCTGTGCTTCACCTGTTGCCGCACCGATGTGTGGCGTCACGCTAATACGCTCATGATTGATGAGACGTGCATCAGGATTAGGCTCGTTATTAAACACATCAAGTGCTGCAGCTGCAACCTGACCTGAGTCTAGTGCTGCAAGAAGCGCTTCTTCATCTATAAGACCGCCACGTGCTGTATTGACAAGAATCGCCCCTTGTTTCACAGCTTTCATTTCTTTTGCTCCGATTACAGCTTTACCATCTTGAGAAGGTACGTGTAGGGTCACCACATCTGCTTGTGCTAGCATGTCTGTAAGTGAAACGCTCTCAACGCGTACAGTTGGTTTTGGCGAAAGCCCTTGAATGTTCAAGTCAACATCAACATGAGAAACAAATGGATCTACCCCAATGACTTTCATACCAAGTCCAAGCCCAATGCGCACAGCCTCGCGACCGATGCGGCCAAGCCCAACGACACCGAGTGTGCGTCCTTCAAATTGAATTCCACCAGCATATGCTTTTTTCAGCGTCTTGAAATCGCCTCCTGTTTGCATCTCGTGGTTTGAACGGTGCAGGTTGCGACCGAGACCAATCGCATGCCCCATGGCAAGTTCGGCTACTGCGCGCGAAGAAGCCGCTGGTGTGTTGACTACTTTGACGCCCTTGCCACGCGCGTAGTCAACGTCAATGTTATCGAGTCCTACACCGCCACGACCAATTGCTTTCAGGTTTGGACAACCATCAATGAGCGCTTGGCGGACTTTGGTAGCTGATCGTACACAGATCGCATCAAACTTCGGCAACTCAGCAGCCAATTGATCTTGAGCCACTTTTTCAGTGATCACTTCGTAGCCAGCTGCTTCAAGTTTTTCTTTTCCTGCAGCGTGTATGCCGTCGTTAGCGAGAATGCGTTTCATAGGTGTGAATTGAGAGACAAAGAAACGGTAGAGATCGGATATCAGATCAGTATTTAAGAGGTGGGACCACTGCGCTGCTCGAGTCTGGACAAATCACCATTTTATACTCAAAAGCCCAAATAAAATGAGCCCAAAGCGTGATAGACGCTTAGAAAGTATCAATTGGAAATTCGTAATTACAAGTACTCTTCACCAAAGAATGATTAAAAAGGCCTTCCCTTCTTAGTTATCCTTTGGCGAAGGTGCACCATCAGCTTCCGCTAAAACAGCATGCGATCGCAAATCGTCCAAGCTCACAAACCGAAGCGCTCGTATATGTGTCGAAGCCAAAACTACTGGCGGTGCAACACCTGCCAAGAGTGCTTCTTCCCAGCGCAAAGCGCAAACACACCACTTATCACCAGGTTTCAATCCTGGAAACTCATACTCAGGTCGGGGTGTGCTTAGGTCGTTTCCTTTTCGCTTGGAGTAGGTTAGGAACGGCTCTGTCATCCGTGCGCAAATCACATGTGATCCATGATCCATTTCGCCCGTCTTACACGACCCCGTACGGTAAAATCCAGTCATTGGATCAACCGAACAGGGTTGTAAAGGCTGTCCTAAAACATTGAGTTGTTTGGGCATGGGCAGCAAGGTAACACTGTAAGCCTTGTACCGCGAACCTATAGTTTAGTTCGTAGCCACAGTAGCGAGGCGTACGCAACAACATCCCATCCCCGCGCCAAACGTCCAGCAGCGAAGCGGTCCAGCAGTCCCGCAAAATTACGGGACGGTCCTTGTACCAAATGAAAAGCCCCAGTCAATTCCTTTGGAATTGACTGGGGCTTTTCATTTGAGGTGGAGCCTCCTAGTTCATTGCTGCCATAGCAGCCTTCACCTCAGCAGTAAGGTTCATGCTTTCGTCAGCATAAAGGATAACGCCACCAACTGCCGCATCAAATACGTACTGGTAAGACTTCTCCTTTGCAATCTTTTCGATTGCTGCATTCACCTTGTCAAAGATTGGTTGGAACTCCTTTTCACGACGAGCCGCGAGTTCTTGTCCCATGTCAGCCTCCATCTTACCGATGCGCTGTTGCTCTGATTGCATACGAACTTGCTCCTCTTCGATTTGCTTTGGAGTAAGCTCTCCTGCAGCGTTGCGCTTTTCGAGGTCAGCTAGTTGTTGCTGGAACTTTTCGATTTCCATTTGCAGCAGCTTTTGCTTCTGGTCGCGAAAACCAACAAGGTTGCTTTCTGCTGCCTTGACTTCTTCCATACCAGCAAGAAGTTCTTGAGAATTTACGTAGCCAAACGATTGCGCTTGTAGCGTACTGAATGCTGTAGCTAGACAGCAAAGTGTGATTAAAATTGCGTTACGCATGATCTTAAATTTGTAGTTCGTGAGAGTTGTGTCCTCAGTGAAGGGACAAAAATATGTAGTGTTTCACTCTTCTGAGGAGCTAACACCGATGTTAGTTTACTTTTCGTTGGTCTGATTAGTTACCCGTTTCAATCATCGTCTGCACTTCCTCGGTCTTATCAAACGTGGCTTTGCTAAACAATAGTCCAGAAGCAGATCCCTTATCGAAAATCAGGTCGTAACCACGTTTGTCAGCAAAAGACTGAATGGCTGAGTACACCTTATCTTGAATCGGCTGTACCAACTCCGCGCGTCGATCAAAAAGCTCACCATCAGGACCGAAGCGATTCTTTTGCATTTCACGTACTCGTGTCTCCGCATCAACAATCTCGTCTTCGCGCTCCTTGCGTGCTTCATCACTCAAGAGCACTTGCTCTGCTTGGTAGCGGTTGTACATGCCTTTAATCTTATCATACTCTTGGGCAATTTCTTGTCTCCAAGCGTCTGCAACGCGATCAAGTTCAGCTTGAGCTGCTTTATAATCTTCCATGCCCTCAAGCACTGCGTTAATGTCGACAACAGCAATACGCTGTGCATGAGTTACGGTAATGGTACCAAGTGTGGCTAGCGCAATAACGCATAGAGTCAATAGCTTTTTCATGAGGTCTGGTTTAAGACGTAACCTAATTACTGCAAAAAAACGTGCTTTGTTGTGTTGCAAAAATTCGGAAAAGTAGAATAATGTCGTTCAGCTTTCGCTAAAACACGAGCTAACTCACTGATGATCAACCCGTTTTACCGAAAGGCGGGCGAAAATAACCATAATACTGCTTAACCACGCATTAACGACGTTTAGGATTCTCTTAAGAAATGATTTTTCGCAATTAAAGAGACTTGAAAAATGAGAGGCTGCAGATACATTCACAAGACTTTTAATATCTACGCCGCACCATTTAGTGACGCTGGGCCGTTACTACCGTCGAAAGTAAAATTAAATTTTATGCGTTTTCCTGCTTTTTTGATTCTAGGTTTTACTCTGCTAGTAAGCCTAAGCTGCAACAAAATCAATGTTTTTTCTCTCGACCAAGACAGACAACTTGGTGCGCAGGTAAATGCTGAGATTCTCGCAAATCCAGCAGAGTACCCTGTTTTGCCCGAGCGAGGGAATGAGGAGGTATACCGCTACGTCCGTGGAATTACGAGCAAACTGCTCAATTCAGGTAAAGTCAAAAACAAGGATGAATTCGCTTGGGAGGTTCGCATCATCAAGGACGACAACACGCTCAATGCGTTTTGTACACCTGGAGGCTACATCTATGTGTACACTGGGCTGATCAAATATCTAGATTCTGAAGAGCAGCTAGCGGGTGTGATGGGTCACGAGATTGCCCATGCTGATTTGCGCCACTCAACCAAGGCCATGACTAGTCAGTACGGTATGGCAGTAATGCTTCAAGTAGCAACAGGCGGAGAAGGTGCAGCAGCACAGCTTGGCCAAATTGCTTCTAGTCTCACCTCTTTACAGTTCGGTCGTGGTGCGGAAAAAGAAGCAGACACGTACTCTGTAGTCTACATGTGTCCAACGAGCTATGAGGCTGATGGTGCCGCAGACTTTTTCATCAAATTAGATGCGTCTTCAGATGGAAACAGGCCTCCTGCCTTCCTCAGTACACACCCTAACCCTGGCAATCGAGTAGAAAATATCCAAGCACAAGCAAAAGACCTTGGATGTAGAGGAACTGCTACCAATAAGGCTGCTTACCAACGTATCAAGGCCATGTTATAGAGCTCTAGTTGAAGAGCACGAGCTTGAAAAGAGAGGCTGAAAACAACCAGCTACGCCCTGGCCGCCCGCGGGGGTAGGGGACGGAACGACCAGGACGGGCGCGAGGGAGGTCTTCTTCATGCACCAGCCGATAGTTTAATGACAGAGGGAGTCATTAACGTGGGGAGTAAAATCCAACACTAAAGACAGCGTTGGGGAGGATATGCTTTGGGGGAATATGGGATTGGTTAGGACTCTCCTTAACCAATGGTAAAGGTAAGCGTATCGGCCAGAAATACTGTACTAGCTACCTTTTGGGGGTAGTAAGCGTAACCTTAAGTTGTACGAATTTACTCGTTCTCAATGCCCGTTAGGTTTTCTTACCTTACCGCTATGCCTTGTCTCACTGTAATTTTAAGTCTTGGGTTTCCACGCGTTATGCTGGTATTACTCTGGCTATTTTCTGATTGGTTTGATGCTGCCTACGATGGCTTACTCTATCCGGTACTTGGACTTCTTTTCGCTCCATTGACCTGCATCTGGTATGCAATGGTGCAGCATTACTTCTCAGGAGATTGGTCATTGTGGCCTATCGTCGGAATGGTGATCGCCGTTTGCCTGGACTTCGGTCTAATAGGTAAAAGTGCCAAGGACAGTCGAAAAAAATAATGCCATTTCCGACTCGTTCAATTGAAAGAAATAATGCTGATTATGCTCCGAAACTTGCTTCTTTTTCTCTCCATCTGTTTTGCTTCCATCTCCTTCGCTCAAGGCACAACAGACTTTGACGTCTTAGTCTTTACCAAAACGAATGGGTATCGCCACGAATCCATTGAAGCTGGGGTTGCCTCTATTCGAGACTTGGGAAAGCAGCATAACTTCTCCGTTGACCACACGGAAGATTCTACCCGTTTTAGCGACAGCGGGTTGGAGAAATACGAAGCGATCATCTTTTTAAGCACCACCGGAGATGTACTCGGAGAGGCAGAAGAAGCCGCATTTGAAAAATTTATCCGTAGCGGAAAGGGCTATGTCGGTATTCACGCTGCGGCCGATACGGAGTACGATTGGGCGTTTTATCGTGAGGTAGTGGGTCGCCAGTTTGTACAGCACCCTGAACATCAAAAGGGTACGATTTACACCATAGAGCAAGACTTTCCTGGTATGGAAGGTTTTGGCGACAGCATGAGTCTGTATGAAGAGTGGTATGAGTACACCGTTGCTTACGACACTGATCTAAAGTACCTTATGCGCTTGGACACAACCAGCATCTCTATGGCTGGATGGAAAGGGCAAAGCAAAATGGGGGTGTTCCACCCGCTGGCTTGGTATCACGAACCAGCAGGTGGAAGAGCCTTTTATACAGGTATTGGTCACATGGACGAGACATTCATCCTCCCTGCTTTTCAGCAACACTTGAGTGCAGCAATTCGCTGGGCAGCGACCGGTAAAAAAGAGTAGGGATTCTACTCTGAAGCTTCTCTATAATCTTCGAGCTCGACCTTTTCTTCGTCTATCAATTTGATTAAGTCAAGCGTCGTTAGCATACCGACAATCTTTTCTCCGTCTACGACCGGTAGCGCGTGAAATCGATTGAGCATAAATAAGTTGGCAGCTGTTGCTACGGTGTCTGACTGCTCCAACTTGGCAAGACCAGTAGTCATGATGTCACTGACCGTTATCGCTCGAATCTCATCCTCCGATTTCATCACCATTTTTGTAATATCTGTCTGACTGATCAAACCTAAGAGCGTACGATCAGCTGCAACAACAGGTAAGTGATGGATGTGGTGCTGCTCAAATAAAACGAGGGCCTCAGTTACTGGAGTAGTTGTCATTACCGTAATCAAATTGGTTGACATCATCTTAGAGACGCGATGTAGTGGGTTCATGTATGAAGAGTTTAAGAAAAAGAGAGCATTGAAGGAATCAAACAGCAGCAAGTGCGTTGATTCGATCATAAAAGTAAAAGGTTTGACGTAAAATCTGTTCTGATTAAAATCACATTGGTTGGCTGATTTGTAGGCAACAGGAATTGGGTTCTACCATCCCCACGAACCTGGTATGCCTTTGAATGGGCCTACAACTTTTGACGTAATCCAACCGCCGTAAAAATCACCTGGCTGTGGCTCTGCAGGCTCATCATCCACAAAGCAAGCGTCGACTCGGCCAGCATAGAAAGCGAAGTACCCTTTGATGTCAGCAAAAGCTGGAACGGGGTTAAGATATCGCCAAGCGATTTGTTTGGCACTTCGCGAG
>CALDTK010000067.1 GCA_937924035.1 uncultured Saprospiraceae bacterium
AACGCCAGAATTCTCGCTAAAGTCCTCAATTGCCTCAATGTCGGAGACGACTTCGAGCCGTGTAATACATGCGCCAACTGTGTTGCTTTCAACCAAAATGCAAGCTTCAACATATTCGAGCTAGATGGTGCATCCAACAACAAGGTAGACCACATGCACCAGCTCATGGAGCAGGTGCGTATTCCTCCTCAAAGCGGTCGCAAGAAGGTTTACATCATCGATGAGGTTCACATGCTTTCCGCATCAGCCTTCAATGCTTTCCTAAAGACACTGGAAGAGCCTCCAGAGTACGCTGTCTTCATTCTTGCGACGACCGAAAAGCACAAGATTCTACCGACAATCTTGAGCCGCTGTCAGGTTTACGATTTCCACCGAATTCGCCCAGCGGACATGGTCGCCCACCTTGAAGGAATCTGCAAGGAAGAAGGTCTTTCTGCCGAAACAGAGGCATTGCACCTTGTTGCTGAAAAAGCCGATGGAGCGCTGCGTGATGCACTCTCTATTTTCGATCGTTTAGTATCCTCTTCTCCTGACAACACGCTCAGCTATCAACATGCCGCCGAGCAACTCAACGTCTTAGATCACAGCACCTTTTTCCAAGTTGTAGATGCACTGCTTCGAGAAGATGCAGCTACACTCTATTTACAGTTTGACCAAGTGCTCAGTAACGGCTTTGAGCCTCAACCTTTTCTTGGTGGTTTAGCAAAGCACTTACGACAACTCTTCGTTTGCAAAAGTCCACAGACGCTTAAGCTCATTGAAGTGAGTGACGCACTTCGTCAACGCTATGCTGAGCAAGCAGCCTTATGCGGCATGAGCTTCCTTGTCAATGCACTCAACCTTGCCGCAGAATGTGATTACCGCCTAAGGCAAGCAGTCAATAAACGTCTACATGTAGAACTTTACTTGGTGAAAATGGCTTTCGCCAGTCGCACTGTGAGAAGAGAAACAATTGCTACTCCCGCCGATCAAGTGGCGCCGTTGGCGGCAGCACCAGCCCTCCAAAAAAAAAGTGAGGAGGTAATTAATGCTACCTCTGCGCCTGTCCAGCAAACCACTGATTCGCAGTCAGAAACACAACCTAAGGTAAAACAGCCACTGGTAGCAAAAGAGCAAGCAACCACCGCCACTGGCTATGTCGTCGACCCTACGCCATTAGAAATAGAAACCGTAAAAGAGCCAACTGAACCTGCAAAAGGTGAAGCTATTGCCGCAACTCCAGCTCCAACCCTTAGTCCTTCTGCAGCCGAAGTAAGTAGACAAAAAAAGAACGCCCCTCCTAAGATATCTGCCCTCCCTTCAATCTCTTTTGATGAGGATGAAGAAGACGATGATGTCGCGTTTGTCAAGCCTGAAACACTCACACTGAGTCAATTACAGGCCATCTGGGACAAAGCTGCCGCCAAACAAAAGGACAGCGTCAAGTCCATGATGCGCAATACAAAACTCGACTATGCGTCACCGCTGCTTCGCGTACTCGTAGGCAGCAAATATGCACTTAATGCCCTGCGCAATGACGCAACAGATATCCGCGACATCAAGTCAGAACTCAACTGTCCTGATCTAAATATCGTCATTGAGTTTGACCCCGAAATGGCTCCAAAAGAAGCCCCGAAGAAGGAAATTATCGGTCCAGCTGAGCAGTATCAAATCCTTATAAACGTCAATCCTGCGATTGATGATTTGCGCAAGCGAATGAATTTGGAACTAGATGAGTAAATTCTCTGGGATCTGAGATTTGGGATACCCAGGTTAGGCGTTGAATGGTTCTCTCCGCTTAGCCATTTCTATTAGAGAGTCGCTTTCACTAAAACTTTCGAGCTCTGCTTCGGTAGAAATGACCGTTGTACATTTACCCTCGATGTACCCCAACCTTTCCTATATACTCCACGCCCTAATTGGCACTGAACGAGATAACGCCCTGGCGCTGGTCCAAACATTTGGACTCTTCCTCGCCCTCGGGACAATCTCAGCTGCCTTGTTTTTACGGTGGGACATGCAGCGACGGACTGCACTCGGACAATTCAAACCGACAAACACCACCATGCGCGTCGGAGAAGGGGCTGGAATCGTCGATCTTATTGGAAGTGGATTCGTGATGTTTCTGCTAGGCTGGAAACTCCCTCCGCTAATTGCTGGTGTTCAAGGATCGGCACCAGACTTTATTCTCTCCACGGAAGGCAACATCCTCACTGGACTTCTTGCCGCCGCAATTGGAGCAGGTTATACTTGGTGGACCGGACAACAAGAAGCCAAAAAGTACGATAAGCCAAAGACCATTCAAGCCATCATTCAGCCCTGGCAGCGGACTTCAGACATAGCCATTATTGCCGCCTTGAGCGGTATCGTTGGTGCTAAAGTGTTTGGCATTTTCGAGGTTCCACCAAGCTCTATTGGCGAGTTCTTCGCTCAATTTTTTAGCGGTCAAGGATTAGCGATTTACGGAGGTCTCATCGCTGGATTTTTCGGAGTGTGGTTCTACATGAAGAAGCACGATCTCGCGTTTTGGCCCTTAGCCGATGCCATTGCTCCAGGCATGCTCATTGGTGTAGGCGTAGGCCGCATCGGCTGTCAACTTTCAGGTGATGGAGACTGGGGCATTGATAATTTGAATCCAACACCTGACTGGTGGTTTCTTCCCGATTGGATGTGGGCATACCGATACCCACACAATGTCATCAATGAAGGCATCCCGATTCCAGGTTGCGAGGTGGAGTATTGCATGCAACTTGCCAACCCAGTCTATCCTACTCCATTCTACGAAATCGTTATGCTCATTGGATTAGGACTTCTACTTTGGTCTATCCGCAAATGGGCAAGCAGCTGGCCAGGTTTCTTGATGGGGCTTTACCTCATCGCCAACGGAGTTGAGCGTTTTTTCATTGAGAAAATTCGTGTGAATGCCGTTTACGATTTCATGGGATTCCAACCAACTCAAGCTGAAATCATTTCTGTGATCTCCATACTACTAGGCCTTGCATTATGTATCTCTACCATGCGCAAAGGGAAACGGGAGTACTCATTGAGTACAAATCCTTGGTAGGTGAAGGTTTGAGATCTGATATCTGAGACGTGGGATTGCTGATAAGGATGCAATTTGGTGATGTCGGATGTCGGAAATGCGCCGAAGGCGAGCTACACATCTCGTGTCCTGCAGCGTAGCGGTCTCATATCCCGAATCTTAAGTACTGATCGCTCTGCGATCATTTATAGCTTTCGCAAAAACCTAAGCTGCGTTAAAGCTGTTTGCAAAGGCATAAACTCCAATTCAACTATGGCACTTTCTAAAGGCGACACCGCCCCCCTATTCACGCTCAACAACACAACGAACGAACCTGTATCTCTCGATGCTTACAAAGGGAAGCCCGTCGTAGTACTATTTTTCCCTCTTGCTTTCACAGGTGTTTGCACAGAGGAGCTTTGCACTATGCGCGACAACATGGGTCAATATGAAGGCGTTGGCGCTCAAGTACTAGCTATTTCAGTAGATAGTCCTTTTACGCTTGCACAGTTTAAAGAGAAAGAAAACCTGAACTTCCCACTGCTTTCAGACTTCAATAAAACTGCATCAACTTCTTATGATGTGTTGTATGAAGAATTTTTCGGCATGCACGGCGTTTCTAAGCGGTCGGCCTTCGTTGTTGATGCGGAAGGGAAAATCGCATACGCAGAAGTGCTTGAAAATGCTGGTGACCAACCGAATTACCACGCAATTCAAGAATCTGTACGTGGACTTTCATAGTTTTCAACAGTAGCTTATCTTTGTAAGAGCCAAATTGCTCCTCAAACCTGTAATCATGTTCCAAATAACTTCCCATAACGAACCAGATACACTCGAACTCGAGGAGGTCGATGTGTTGGAAGCAGTGCTAGAAGAGTCGCAGCTAGTCGTCTTTAACGACGACCATAACACCTTCGATTGGGTGATAGAATGCCTCATCGAGGTGATCGGTCAAACAAGCACACAGGCAGAGCAGAATGCAATGATCATTCACTACAAAGGGAAAGCGACTGTTAAGTCAGGTTCACTTGAAGAGCTCAAACCGTATAAGGATTCGCTCGTAGAGCGCGGTCTTTCTGCTGTTATCGAAGGTCAACACGCCTAGTACTCACGTTTTAGTTACCCTTCTAGATCTCCAATCGATTTGTGGTTAGGCGACGACATGTCATTTCCTGATGTCGAACTTGCCACTCCGCAGGGTATGCTGGCTGTAGGAGGAGACTATTCTTGGCAACGACTCGTGCTCGCTTACTCTAAAGGCATCTTCCCTTGGACAAATCCAGGAGAACCCATTGTGTGGTGGAGTCCAGACCCTCGTTACGTGATATTCCCTGACAAACTTCGTGTCAAGCGAAGCATGCGTCCCTATATCAACAACCGTCGATTTAAGGTGACTTATGACACCCACTTCGCAGAAGTGATCGAAGCCTGCCAACAGTCAAAACGTCAAGGCGAAGAAGTCGGCTCTTGGATAACCGAAGACCTCATGGACGGATACATCCGATTACATGAAGAAGGATTTGCGCATTCGGTTGAAGTCTGGAATGACAAGGGCGAACTCGTCGGTGGACTATACGGCGTTGGTCTAGGAAAAGTATTTTGCGGTGAAAGCATGTTTTCGCGTGTCAGCAATGCGAGCAAATACGCACTCATTCACTTGGTAAAAAACCTACGCCGCCGTGACTACTGGCTCATCGATTGCCAAATGGCAACCGAGCACCTGATCAGCCTTGGAGCGGAACCGATAGCTAGGCGCGAGTTCTCTCATACGCTTTCGCAAAACGACCTAGCCGCTACCGATCGCGGTTCTTGGACGGAGCTCTTCACCGATGAGGCATTGGATGATAAGCTACCCCTGAATTGATCAATCATATTTCACTACAGCGCGGCGACATGTTTTTTAACGGAAAGAAGCCTGCTTCGCATACTATGCAAAGTAGCAGAGGCCGCAGAGTCTAACGCACAGGTCATACGCTTGGGCCTTTATCGCTTGGCTCAGAGCATACTGAGCACCATCTCGGATCGTTGCCGCGTTAGCGTGCCTCGCTCGAAGGTATTTGCGATTTATCGCGTCATCCATAGCAAGGTTACGGTTCGAGCTTGTGCTCAGACAAATGATCCAAATATAGGATTCCATTGAGGTGATCAATCTCGTGCTGGAAGATGATAGCCGTAAAGCCCTCCACCCTCTCTTGATGATGAGAGCCATCTTGTTTGTCATAGGTCAACTCAATCCATTTTGATCGTATACACTTTTCACGTCGATTAGGGATGGACAAGCAGCCCTCCATGCCTTCTCCTTTTTCCTCAGAGTAGTTGACGATGGTCGGATTGATGTACACTTCAAAAGGAAGCTCTTCTTTATCGAAGCGCTGGACCCAAATAATCTGCTTAAGAATTCCAACCTGCGGAGCGGCGATGCCGACACCGAGTGACATACTATCGCGCACCGTTGCGAAAAGCCGATCAACAAAGCGATCCAAAACAGGATCGGCCTTTTTCATCTTCACAGGATCGGCTGCTTGACGTAGTAAAAGGGAATCAGATGTACTGGTGATTTTCCAGACCCGCATGGGAGTAGACGCATCGGCTGCGGTGATACGTGCTACTTGGCTCGCATTGAATCCAGCTGAAGTTGCTCGTTGGCAACTGACTCCAAACAGTAATACAAGTAACAGAGGGCCCAGCATTTTCATTTAGTAAACATACTTGCTGTATCGATACTGTACAGAAATGTATAAGGCTAATGCATATTCGCGTTAGACTCTGAGAGTAGAGCCACTAAGCCTTGTTGCGATAAGGCAGAAACACTATTATGAAACGCTACCCCTTTTCAATCTTACTCGCCTACTTGGCTGTTTCGCTTTATGCGCAAGAATCTGCTTGGGAAGCCACACCAGAGCTTTCAACCGAGCTCTATCCAAAAGGCACCTACCGATCGCCGGTCAATCACCCTATTAAAATATCAGGCACTTTTGGCGAGTTGAGAAGTGACCACTTCCACATGGGTGTCGACGTAAAAAGTGCTCGGGGTGTAGCGGGTGACAATCTCTATGCGGTAGCCGATGGATATGTAAGTCGCATCAAGATTTCAGCTACCGGCTACGGCAATGCACTGTACATCGACCATCCAAACGGAACACGCTCCTTGTACGGACACATGGATAGCTTCACGCCCGACATTCAGCGCTGGGTAGATTCTGTGCACTATGCACGTGAGCGATTCGAAATTGACATGGGGCCGAACTACCAGGAACCAGCTTTGGGTACGCCAGATGGATTCAAACGCTTTCAGATAAAACGTGGACAGAAGCTAGGGACGATGGGTAATACCGGCTCAAGCTTTGGGGCTCATTTACACTATGAACTACGCCTTCAAGAAAATGATGCGGCCTTCAACCCTTTGCTCTATGACTTTCCTGTAAAAGATACGAGAGCGCCAGAAATGAGAGGCTTGACCGTTTTTATGAAAGAGGGCAATGGAGCAGCACGCGCCATTAATCGGTTTGCTAAGCTGACAGCAATTGGAAACGCATTCACGCTTTCAGGTGTCGTACATGTGCCGCCTGGTGAAGTTGGGTTTGGCCTTAAAACCTACGATCGCCAAGAAGGGACGCGCAACCTAAATGGCGTTTATCGAATTGAAAGCCGCTGTGATGATCAATTGCATTGGCAAGCGACCTATGATACTATTGCTTTTGAAGAGACGCGTTACATCCAAGCCCACTATGACTTTGCAGCAAAGCGTGATAAGAAAGGCTACTTCTATCGCCTACACAGTTTGCCTGGTGATCAGCTGCCGCTATATGATGTGAAGCCTAATGACGGTTGGCTCAACCTAGGTTTTGGCGAAAGCAGAAAAATAGAGATGACGAGTAGAGATCCTTTTGGAAATTCAGCAACCTTGAGTTTTACAATCGTTGCAGACCTTCCTGCGGAGTCTCCGACCGACCTTTCATTTAATTACCTGTTACCTCAAGGACAAGAAACGTCACTAAATATTGGCGCCGCCGAATTACAAATGCAGCCCACTAGCGTCTATTATGACACCTATCTAAGTGCAAGAGTAAGCAACGACGTAGTAGAGGGAGCATACAGCCGTTGTTACGAGTTGGGCAATCCAGACGAGCCTATTCATGCTTCCGCAAAACTGAGCATGCCCTTACAAGATGTACCGATGGACCTTCGTCCAAACGCTTACCTATCAAGTTGTAGCGCTGTAGATGAAGGTGTAGTAATGGGCAAACTCACCACTGGGTCTACACACTTAGAAGCTAGGCTTGGGGAATGGGGCGACTTCTGTCTGCGTGTAGATACAGAAAAGCCAAGCATTAAAGTTCTTGATCGATACACCTATGTTATCAAAGACAATGTCACAAGTGCAGGAGATCTTCGCTATCGTGTGAGCCAAAATGGAGAATGGGTACTTGCGAGCTTTGATGCCAAAAAGCACCGCCTTGTGGTGCGCAAAGACAAATTAAAAGCAGGAAAAATTACGGTTGAGGTTTGGGATAAGGCGGGTAACAAAACCGTTTTCTAAGCCCTAAAAACCGATTTCTTGCAAATAACCTATTGATAGTAAAGGAATATTACCTTCGCGCCGCTTCGGACGGAAGCGTCAGCTCAAACAAACTATCGTGTTGGCGGCCATGTCCTATTTCGAACTTAATTCGCAATTAGACTATGGGAAGTACTCTTACTCTTGCTTTTCCAATCATTGGGCTGGTAGCCCTCGCTTACACTCTTTGGCGCTCGGCTTGGGTCGGCAAACAAGATCCTGGTAACGAAAAAATGCAACGCATCGGAAAAAACATCGCCGATGGAGCGATGGCATTCCTCAAAGCTGAATACAAGGTGCTCGCACCTTTTGTACTCGTTGTAGCTGCTCTTCTCGCCTTTTCGGCAGATGCTAGTACCTCAAGCATGTTGATTGGAGTTGCTTTCATTCTTGGAGCTATTTGCTCTGCGCTTGCTGGCTTTATTGGTATGCGCGTTGCAACGAAAGCCAACACACGTACAACAGCCGCTGCTCGTACTTCACTCGGTAAAGCCCTTGAAGTGGCCTTTGCGGGTGGATCTGTCATGGGCATGGGTGTTGTTGGACTCGGCATGCTCGGGCTCGGACTTCTCTTCTTCATTTTCAAGGGGCAATTCATTGCTGACATTGGAGCAGGTGTAGACGTATACCGCGACTCTGTAATCAGAGTAATCACTGTGCTTACTGGGTTCAGTTTTGGCGCAAGCTCAATTGCACTCTTCGCACGTGTAGGTGGTGGTATCTATACCAAGGCTGCCGATGTGGGAGCAGACCTCGTAGGTAAAGTAGAGGCAGGTATCCCTGAGGATCACCCACTCAACCCTGCAACCATTGCAGACAACGTTGGTGACAACGTTGGTGACGTAGCAGGTATGGGTGCTGACCTTTTCGAGTCTTACGTTGGATCTATCATCGGGACGATGGTTATTGGTGCTGCTACGATCGGAACAGGAGCCTTTGTGGCTTCAAACGATTTCGGTGGACTCAACCTCGTGTTACTTCCACTCGTGCTTGCAGCAGTAGGAATTTTCACTTCTATCATCGGTACGTTCTTCGTGAAGGTGAAAGAAGGTGGTGACCCACAGAAGTCATTGAACCGCGGTGAGTTTATCGCAGCGATTCTTATGATCGCTGCTACGTATTTCATCATTCAATGGATGGTTCCAGCTGAAGGTTTCCAACTTATTGGTTTTGAAGCAGGTGCACAATACATGTCTTACACAGGACTAGGAATCTTCTTTGCGGTAATCATAGGTCTTGTTGCTGGTCTCGGTATCGGAATGATCACGGAGTACTACACAGGTACTGGCACTAAGCCAGTTCGTTCGATTGTTGAGCAGTCTGGTACAGGAGCTGCAACCAACATCATTGCTGGTCTTGGAGTAGGAATGATGTCAACGGCTGTGCCGATTATCATTCTTGCTGCGGCAATCTTGGGTGCTTTCCACTTTGCTGGTCTTTACGGTATCGCGATTGCTGCGGTAGGTATGCTTTCAAACACAGGCATCCAACTTGCTGTCGATGCTTACGGTCCTATCTCTGATAACGCTGGTGGTATCGCTGAGATGGCGGAGCTTCCAAGTGAAGTTCGTGGACGTACCGACAAGCTTGACGCTGTAGGTAACACGACTGCTGCGATTGGAAAAGGATTCGCGATTGGGTCTGCTGCACTTACAGCACTCGCTCTTTTCGCTGCCTTCATCACTACCTATAACGTTGCTCACCCGAATGACCTTATCTACGGAATCAACGTAATTCAGGCAGACGTAATGGCTGCCCTCTTCGTAGGTGCAATGCTTCCGTTTGTATTCTCTGCACTTTCTATGAATGCAGTAGGACGCGCGGCGTTTGACATGATCGAGGAAGTGCGTCGTCAGTTCAAGGAGATTCCTGAGTTGACTGCTGCACTTAAGCTCATGAAAAAGTATGACGGTGCTGAAATGAGCACTTGGAGTACTGCTGATCGTGCTGTATTTGATGCAGCTGACGGAAAAGCAGAGTACGAGAAGTGCGTTGACATTTCTACAAAGGCTTCTATTCGTGAGATGATTGTTCCTGGTTTGATTGCGATCCTCGCTCCAGTTATCGTTGGCTTTGCTGGCGGTGGTGAGATGCTCGGTGGTCTTCTAGCAGGTGTAACGGTTTCTGGTGTACTCATGGCGATCTTCCAGTCTAACGCTGGTGGTGCTTGGGATAATGCGAAGAAGATGTTCGAGGAAGGTGTCAACATCAAGGATGAGACCTTCTACAAAGGATCTGAGCCGCACAAGGCAGCAGTTGTTGGTGATACGGTAGGTGATCCGTTCAAGGATACTTCTGGACCGAGCCTCAACATCTTGTTGAAGTTGATGAGTGTGGTTGCTCTCGTAATAGCTCCACTTATCTAAGAGCTACGCTCTTATTGTTGTGGACCCCTCCCGCGGTCTGCCGAGATAGAAAAAAGCCCCTTTTCACGGAAGTGAGGAGGGGCTTTTTTTGGGTGGTATCGAAGGCGTGCGTTATATCTCGAAGGGCTGACCCCTTCAGCTACATCAGCTTCGCGATTTCGTTCAGGGCAGCTCCCTTTCTCGGCGGTCTTTGCTCGCACAGGACCTTCGGCCCTGATAGGGAGTTGTATTTCGTTTCATGGGGTCATCTCCGACCTAAGATTCAACTCAATCTTGAGGTGAGTTTTTCAGGCTTTACTTTTCTGCGTTTGACCCCACGTTATTTTTGTTCGACTGTCTAGACCCACGCGCTGGCGCGGGGCGTTACAGTCGCGAAATGTGATCACTCCAACCCCACAATCCGATCCTCGATCTCTTCCTTCTCCACCTCCCAGAACTCCTCGACATAAGGCCGATCAAAGCTGTATCCTTTCTTTAATTGCGTGAGCGCGTTTTGGTAGTACTCGGCAGCTTTTTGCTTTTCGCCGCGCGCCTCGTGACGCCGACCGATGTAGTAGGCGAGTTCGGTGCTTTCACCACTACAGACTTCGTAGCCTTTGCGGAGACTTTGCTCTGCTTCTTCTGGGCGACCGAGACCATCGAGGCAGACGGCTCGGAATTGCCAGACAGGGGGGCCGAGATATTTGAGTTCGATGTTGGCTGTCTCTTCTTCTAGCCAAAGGTTGAACCAATCGAGTCCTTTTTGATAATTGCCGAGTTGCATGTTGGCGACCCCGCGTATGAAGTGGACACTAGTGGATTGCGGGTAGTCGGTGAAGCCTGGAGTAAGTGCATCTAGCACATCGCAATCTTGAATCGCTCGTTTGTAATCACGGTTGAAGTAGAGATGCATGTATGCACGATAGCCAAGCCAGTATTCTGGTGCGAGACGTGCGGCGTCATCGTAGCCTCGCCACTGTGACTTTAGGCCGCGCTTGGCCCAAGCGATGCCACGCTCTCGATGGAGGTCTGCGTTTGTAGAATCAAGGGCGAGTCCATACCGGTAGGTCATCTGCTCTTCTGGCGAACCCTGATAGTGGCGGTGAGCCATTTCATCCGCTATTCGAACACGCTCTTCAGAAGTGAAGGTGTGTGCATAGTATTCGGGCTTCTGATCACAAGAGGCGAAAACGAAGCTGAGGACAAAACAAGCACTAAGGCAAGAGGTCAATGAGTTTCCCATCTTCGAATTTTAAGGTGATGTAAGTATAGAAATCGGCAAGAGATTCATTTGGTCCGACTCGCCCTGTATTCCAGCCTGTGAGTGTTTGTATGGCGAGCGCGACGTCTTTTACGGCGGCTTCAGGAAATTGCTTTGGCTTTAAATCAAGGTCAGCTTCATCGGTGGTAAAGCGTCCGACCTCCCCTTCACAATTGACGACGAAACGGATGGTGAGGTAGCCGCTCTCAGAAGCAAAAGGAGTTAGATCAAGCTTTGGAATCAAGTCTCTGTTGAGCGCATAATGCCCACCAGGGTAACCGATGTCTGGTGTTGGGTTGTAGTAGTCCGCGATTAGTTTGTCCGCACGACAAGGCGCCCAATCTTGGGTATCTGGAATGAGCGTATTCTCAGGGTCAATGTAGGCTACTCGCTTCGGGACACTCGCCAGAAGTTCCTTGTGTTGTTTTGGCGTAAGCTGACGGGCAAGTTCACGAGTATAAGTCGAAGAAGATCTCTTTGTTTGAGAAAAAACTACCCCGAGACCTTTCACGTAAAGCTTTTCCAATTGAGCAGTATCTGTACGCTCAGTAGCAGCAGTGAAGCCATACTCCTTTCCGACGAACCTTGTAGCAACCATACCTCGCCATGTCGTGTCTGATACTTGAGATAGATGTCGTGTAATCTTCCATTGAGAAGTTTCAAGGCCAAGTGATGATTCTTTACCATCAAAGCACATCAAATTAGCTTCATTTATTTGATGCGAAACCGTATCGATTCGATAATAACGCTCGGATAACTTTACGCTAAGTCCTGTATCGCTAACATGGAGCTTAGTCAACGACATGTCCTTTAAGGCAGGTGTCAATCCTTTGATTGAAACTTCATTCCCGTCCGGTGATACTTCATAAAATGAGTACTCTAGTTGTCCTAGAACATCTTTGTTTGGTCCTTGGTCATAGCGGGTAATGAACTCATGCAAAACTCCTTCTTGCAGTTGCTCTACCGCAGGTAGAAAGTCTTGCGCTGCAAGCGGAACGGGTGGCAGTGCTTCACACCCGACAAAGAAGGCAAGACCTGTAGTTAGTAGGAGATACTTAATAGTTTCCATTTACATCGAGACTGATGAATAATGGATCTAAGGTATTTGCTAGGCTTGGAGGTTAGATGTAATGGAGCGTTAATGTCATGCCAGCGTAGCTGGCTGTACTTTGGATGTGGGATTGGGGATCGCTCCGCTGTCGGACAGATGCAAGGGGAGATAAACCCTTTTACGACCCCACGAATCCTCGTTTCGCCAAAAAAGAACTCTCCGTGCGCTCACGGCTGCGCCAGTTCTCTTAGTCGAGTTGACGAATTCCAAGACTGCAACGCAGTCAAACGGCAGCTGCTAAAGCCCTCGTACTACCTCTCCCAAATCAGTCCCTCCAAAATTGCTCAATACCACCTGCGTCTCATCGAACTCCAGACTGGAATAGAAATAAGTACGATAGCCTGGGCGAACCCCGGGTTGCTTCAACTCCCCTTTCAAAAATGCACTTTCAGGCATCCACTGAGCGAAGTAGAAAAGATCGGTAATCGTTGAGTAGTACTCAGGTATAATCGTCTCTGGAAATTCGGAAAGAGGGACCTTTTCCATTGTTCCACTAGCATCTGTATACCCTGCAGCAAAACTTCCAGGAGCTGTATCGAGATCTAAGACCCCTGTGCGGGTCATAGTCGCTGGATCAAGCACCAAAATTCGAATGGCTTCAGCAACCGTTGTTCCCATACGTTCGCTCAAAACCGTAGCTAGCATTTCATATCCAAGCTGGGAATAATGCTCTTCTATTCCTGGTTGACTACGAAATGTTAGGTCGCTTATTGATTGGCCTTTCGGCAAAACTTCAGGAAGTCCAGCCCTGTGATCTAAGAGCATTCGGTAATTGATGGTTTCGTTTTGCGGAAGCGTTGGAAGATAGTCTTTCACTGAGCCGTTGAGCGTAATACGGCCTTGGTCTGCCAGCTTAAAGTATGCCGCCCGAATCAACAGGTGCGCTACTTCTCCGATTGGATACCGGAAATTTGAAGAGACATTCATGCCTTGAGGACCTTCTTTAAATCGATAGCTCTGCTCAAAAACAGTATCAGGGAGGGCCACCAAAACACTTCCACTGAACTCCCCAGCCTCGGCAAGGCTGTGAAAATACCTGTCATACGGTAGGCCCTCAACTGTATTTGTATGATCTGTTTTACCAGAAGGTGACGAACTACTATTCGCGCAGAACCCCAGTAAACAGGCAGAAATAACTAATACAAAAGGGCTAATTCTCATTGAACGAAGATGCATAATGTGACGAGTCTAAACAATATCCGTCTAATCTCGGTACGTTTCTAGTAAGTCATCGCACAGTTCAAACTACTATATTTGACTTGCGTTCTCACAGTAACGTTTTGTGCCCTAACACAAATTAAATAATTCCAAAAACACCACACATGCGTATTCAAACTACGTCAGCGTTGCAAAATCAACGCCTTACCACACCCAGAGAAACCAACAATGAGCGCCAAGTTCGCGAACAAAAATCGCTCAAAGTAGCTGCACAAATGTTCGAAAATGGTTGCTGCACAAATACAGTAGCACGCTACACTGGACTTTCAGAGGAGGTTCTACGTCGACTCTAATATTCCATAAGAAGTAGTAATTAAATGCTTCACAATAAAGCCCATGCTGCATCCGCATCATGGGCTTTTTTGATTTACTAGTAACAAACTACCACTTCGCAGATCGAGCAATTACTTCAAGCTGCTGCATGTAGTTGCGCTTGCCCTTGCTCGGAGCAAACGTAAATACATCGATAATAAATACCTTCTTCTGTTCAGGAGCTGGTAAGAGATAGGTGAAAAAAGGTCCACCCAAAAAGTCATCGGTCATTTCCCAAATACCACGTGCTTCAAACGCATACTTACCATCAATGGTGGTCACAAATGGAACGACTGGTAAATCGCGATCATTAGTCGTCATGTACGATCCTTCTGTACTACTACGTACAGCCATTTTGCCGATAGTGTTTCTATACACCACTGCACTATCTGCTGAAATTTGATCCTCTCCAACGTAAGGAACAGAAGTTACGATGACGTTTTGTGTCACAACGCCAAGGTCGCGTCGCATCCAAACGAAGTTCTTCTCTGCCCTAGCAACTTTATAATCCACTGGAATATCAATATGGACGCCCACCAATCTTTTGATCGAATCTGCGGTCGTTTCGTTATGACCCGACTGGTAGGTATTCGCCAGTAACATTTTACGATCTGCAGCGGCTATTCTATCGCTTGCCGCAGGAAAGCTTTGAGCAACAAGTTTTGCAAGTTCATCCGGACCTGCAGCAAAGAGATATATCAAAAGCTGATCGTTTGCCCAACGGTCAGTAACAATACTTGTCCCCTTGCGATAGTCCTCACGTGCAGCAAGCATCTTCTCTTCACCGAGATCGGAGGTTACCAATTTTGTTGTTGCACTTGTTTTGTCATTGAGGTCAGCAAGAATAACGTACGTACGAAGCTCCTTGCGCGCAGGAAGCACTTCTAAGTCTCCAGCATCAATGACATTCAAGTCATAAACTGCTTCAGGCTGTGGCATCAAGGGATAGGCTTGCTGATAGTAGTAATCCAAGGAATCTCTAACAGGCCCTTCAAGCAGCGCATCATCAACGACAATGTTGACCCTGTTCACATTTCCGTAAGCAAGTGGCTTAGAGGTAAAAGCAGCTGGCGTATCCCCACTACCACACCCTATCGAAAGGCTGAGTAACAACAAAAAGGCAAATACCTGAGTAAAAAAATTGGCTGAATAGCGCATAGAAAACAAACTGTGAGCGCTGAAATGTACACTCATCTGAATAGATGCAACGCATCGAAAGGCTGGTGGTTAGCTTTCGCAAGATGCTACGTAGATTCTAATATAGATATTATTTGATGCATCCTTTCGGCAAAACCCTCGTCTTTACTAGTATTACAGCGCATTAGAGCACACTCAAGACTTGTCAATTAGAGGCAATTTGATCCATGTGTGATAAGGCGCGAGAAAAAAATACCTTTGTCGCTTGTTTTGGAGTCGCGGATTTACGCGATTTTGAGTCGCACAACGCATGTAACACATATGAATAGTCACCGAAGTCACGTCCGTAATGCCTCTTGGCTCGTCTTTGTTATCACTCTTATTGTCTACTGGTTTAGCGTTGAGCGCGTGGGCAGTCTTTGGGATGTAGGAGAGTTTGTCCTCGGAGCAGATAAGCTTCAAGTTGTACACCCTCCCGGGGCACCGTTGTTTCTGATTATCGGTCGGCTCTTTGCATGGGTTGCAAGCCTTTTCTCTGACGATCCGAGTACAATCGCTTGGGCAGTCAACTTTATGTCTGCACTCAGCACCTCTTTCGCTGCATTCTTTATCGCGCAGGTCACGGGTATACTTGGAAAGCTGGCGCTCGTTGGGCGTGAAAAAGAGGCAACGCAAGGCGAGGGTATTGCCATCGGAATGGCTGCATTGTGTGCAGGCCTTGCAACAGCCTTTGCCACTTCAATCTGGTTTAGTGCTGTTGAGGGAGAGGTCTATGCAATGTCTACCCTGTTTACTACCATGACTTTTTGGGCCATGGTCAAATGGTACGACCTACCCAATACTGCTAGTGCTGACCGTTGGATTGTCTTCGCTGTCTTTGCAACCGGTCTTTCTGTTGGGGTTCACTTGCTGAGTTTGCTCACCTTCCCTGCACTTGCAATGTTCTACTTCTACAAGAAGTATCCGGAATCAACGGGTGTAGCCACAAAGATTGGAGCAATTACCGCTTTCATCATTGCACTCCTTGCAGGTATTGTCGCCTTAGTAGCTTTTGGACAAAAAAGTATCTTCAACATCTCATTCTTTGGTGGTGCAGCAATTGGCTTCGCTTATCTCGGCGCCAAAGCATTTGGATCTAATGCAAACTTGACGATAAAGCGCTGCGCTGGTGGACTGACCGCTGCGCTCGGAGGTGTAGTCATTCTTCTGTTCGCCCAGGCGGCAGTAATCAAAGGTATTCCCGCTCTATGGGCAAAAATGGAGATTTTCATGGTCAATGGCCTTGGTCTTCCTTTCCATACTGGACTCATCCCGGTGACCATCATTTTTGGAGCGATAATCATTGGAGGCTTCTTCCTTGCGGGAAAACTCAAAAGCCGAAGCATCGAACTCTTGACGATGTCGGTATTAATGCTCGTTATTGGGTTCAGTGTGGTTGGTGTGGTAATGATTCGTGCAAACGCGTCTACGCCGATTAACATGAACGCACCTACCGATGCGATGCGTTTGCAGTATTACTTAAATCGCGAGCAGTACGGAGATCGTCCTCTGCTTTATGGACCTCACTTTGAAGCTCGCCCAACGAAATACGATACAGATGATCGTTACGGCGTTGTAGGTGATCGTTATGAAGTTGTAGATGAGAAACTCTCTCCTGTATACGCAAAGCGTGACAAGCTACTCTTCCCAAGAATGAGTGATGGTACCCAAGGCCGTCCTGCGATCTATCGCAATTATTGGATGGGAGGTGAACAAGGGCGTCTCACAATGTCCGACAACTTGGCCTTCTTTGTCCGCTACCAGTTAGACTGGATGTACTGGCGCTACTTCATGTGGAACTTCTCTGGACGTCAAAACCACGCTCAAGGATTCTACGATAATGACCCACGCTCTGGTAACTGGATTACTGGAATAGATTTTATCGATGAGATCATTCTCGGTGTTGAACTCAGTGAACTTCCACCAGAAGCACGAGAAGATGAAGGCCGCAACGCTTACTTCATGTTACCGTTCCTTTTCGGTTTAATCGGTGCATTCTTCCACTTGCGTCGTCGCCCAGAAGATTTCATGGGTGTATTAGCGCTCTTTGTCATTACTGGAATTGGTATCATCCTCTACACCAACCAGCCACCCAATGAGCCTCGCGAACGTGATTACGTGCAGGCTGGTGCAATCTTCATGTATTGTATCTGGATAGGAATGGGCGTGCTTGGACTCTTCGATTTCTTGCGCAAACGCGCCAAGATGGAAGGTCTTGTTCCTGCTGCAGTTGCTGGAGCAATCGTTCTTGCCGCACCAGCACTCATGGCGTTCCAAGGATTTGATGACCATTCTCGCATGGAGCACGAAGCTTCACGAGACTATGCTTCCAATTTCCTCAACTCGCTTGCAGAAAACGCGATCATTTTCACTTATGGCGACAATGACACTTACCCGCTTTGGTATGCCCAAGAAGTTGAAGGAGTGCGTACGGACGTTCGTGTAGTCAACTTGAGCTTGATTGCTGTAGACTGGTACATTGACCTACTCCGCCGGAAAGTCAACAAGTCTGAGCGTATTAAACTCACCATTCCAAGTGAGAAAATGCGTGGTTACTTGAGAAATCAAATTCCAGTCCGCCCTAATAAATCTCCAATGGGGATTCAACAGGCACTTTCATATGTGTCTGAAGATCACCCAGTACCTCTTGAAGGTGGACGTAAACTTGCTACGGATTTTCCGACGCAAACTGTAGTTATACCTGTCACGGAACAGGCTGCTCAACAGTACAACTTAGTAGATGATCTTCCTGATTCTGCTCAAATCAGTCGAGTAGATATCAACCTTTCAGGAAAGTCTTACATACTTAAAGACGATCTCGCGGTCATTGATATTCTTGGAAGCAACCTCTGGGAGCGTCCGATTTACTTCGCTGTAACTGTTCCTCAAACTAAGCTTCTTGGGTTACGCGATTACATGCGTCTAGAAGGTCTTGCGCTACGCCTTACGCCGTTCAAGTCTCGTTCTGAGACTCAATACGGTCCTATGGGGGCAGGTCGGGTTGATGTTGAACGAGTATTCAAGAACATTACCGAGAAGTACAACTTTGGGAACTTCGATACACACGACTTGTTCGTAGACCCGAGTTATACGCCGAGTGTTCAGTCGATGCAATTTGTGATGTTACGAACCATGCAGTCTTTGCAAGACCGTGGGGATAAGAATCGTGCAGGTGAGCTCGCTAGACTCTACTTCGAGGCCTTCCCACACATGAATTTCCCATTTGATTACAATACACTTTCTCCTATCCAAGTGCTTTTAGCAACTGGAAACAATGAGGAGGCAAAAGTGCATATTGAAACGCTCGCGGCATCGATGGCGGAATGGGAGGATTACTATGCTACCCAAGAAGCTGATTTACTAGAACAAGGCAAGCCTTTAGGTATCGATGCAAACCAAACACGTGCAACAGTAGGTGCTATTCAACAAGCGGCGGCCAGCTTAGGCGACCCTGCCTTTACGAATAAGATCAACGCACTACTTGGTGTAGGAACACAGGTTACTGTACCTAGCAATGGTCAAGGCCCTTCATAGAACTCTTCCATCCATCAACACATGTCTCTACCAAGCTCAATCGTAATCGGCTCTGATCACGCTGGCTTTCACTTGAAAGAGGTTGTCCAGAATCGACTGCGTGAGCTTGGTATTCGGGTCGAGGATGTTGGTACATACAGCGAAGAGTCTGTTGACTACCCTGACTTCATTCACCCTGTTGCAAACGCCGTAGAAGCAGGTAAGCATCCTCTAGGAATTGTTATCTGTGGCAGTGGTCAGGGTGCTGCCATTACCGCCAATAAGCACCAAGGGATACGCTGTGCTTTGTGCTGGACACCTGAAATTGGTGCCCTCGCTAAGCAGCACAACAACGCTAATGTACTGGGGTTGGCTGCTCGATTCACGACTCCAGAAAATGCTCTAGCCATTGTAGATGCCTTTTTAAATGCTGAATTTGAAGGTGGTAGACATGCTCGACGGGTAGATAAAATTGCCTGTACGTAGTAAATTCTTTGACTCCTCTTCATTGAGATTGTCCTGATTTTTATACATGGAAGCAAGCATTAGCTTCGCAATCCATGATCAGATTAATTTTTATTGTAGTCCTTGGCTTCCTCGGGCAAGAAGTTTTGGCGCAAGCAGACGTAAAGCAGATTGCACCTCGACCAATTGATACCCTTGGGTTTGGTTCAGGCTTGAAATGGGCGGAGACCATTACCGCGTCCGAACTTTCAAAGCACGCACATATACTTGCTTCAGACAGTTTACAAGGTCGCGAAACCGGTACCGAAGGTCAAGTAAAAGCAGCCAATTATCTCTCCCAAGAGATGGCTAAGCTTGGTTTGCCACGCATTGGAAACGAGTTCTCCTACCAACAACGAATCGCTTTTGAACGCTCTTCTTGGAACAAAGTACGCTTTTCAGTTGCAGGAAAAGCGTACAAGCATTTACGTGACTTTTATGGCTTCCCAAGTGAAGCTTCTGATGTTGAGACAGATGTTTCGGAAGTGATTTTTCTCGGATATGGCATCGATTCAGAGACCTACTCAGATTTCGAAAGCGCAGGAGATTTACGCGGGAAAGTAGCTGTTGTTTTAGCAGGCGAACCTTTCAGCAAAAAAGGTATTTCGCAAGTTTCGGGTACTGTCGATACAAGTAAGTGGTCTTCAGAGCTTTCGCTAAAACGCATTGCTGCTGCACAGCGAGGTGTTGAAGTGCTCATGGTAGTGGAGCCCAATATTCAACGTAAAATAGCAGACGTACGAAGTAAAATTATTGATAATAGTCTCAAGCTAGCCGATCCAAATAAGCAACAAACAACTGCGCTCCCAACGGTACTCCACATTTCTCCAAAGCTGTTCCGCGACCTAATAGGTAGTGAGACTAAAACCGTTGTCAAAGCAAGAAAGCGAATGGCCAAGAAAGGCATTTCAAAAGCCACCGTCCTTAGTCCTCAGCTTGAGCTCGACCTAAAGCCACGTAACTTCTTTCTAAATGGCTCTAATGTGCTTGGCTATATACGCGGAAGCGACCCTACGCTTGCGGATGAGATTGTAGTCATATCAGCCCATTATGATCACTTAGGAAAACGAAAGGATGATGTCTTTAATGGTGCAGATGATAACGCATCTGGAACCAGTACTGTACTTGAAATATCACAAGCGATGGCTGCCGCAGCGGCGAAAGGTGAAGGCCCTCGACGATCAGTACTTACCTTGTTTGTAAGTGGAGAAGAGAAAGGTCTCTTAGGGAGTGAATACTACGCTGCTAACCCGATTTTCCCGATGGAAAATACAATCGCTGACATCAATATTGACATGATTGGCCGTTATGATGAGGCGCATGCTGATTCAAGTGCATACATCTATGTGATTGGAGCTGGACGTATCAGCCCAGACCTAGACGCCGTCACACGTGCTATGAACGATCAGTATGCTAAGCTTGATTTAGACTACACCTTCGATGCTGAAGATGATCCAAATCGTTTCTACTACAGGAGTGATCATTACAACTTTGCCAAGAACGGTGTTCCATCCGTTTTCTTCTTTTCAGGTGTACACGAAGATTATCACCGTATCACAGATACACCTGACAAACTCGACTACAATAAAATGGAGTTGGTAGGCCGTCACGCTTTCTTAATTGCCTGGAACCTTGCGAATCGCGACGGAGAATTGAATAGAGTAACGCGTCGACCATTACCTAATGCTGATCGTAGAATAGAAGACGCAAAAAACTAAGGGCAAAAAAAAGCCCCGCCAGATCTTTCGATCTAGCGGGGCTTTTTAGGTTTTAGCGAAAGCTAAATTGTCCTAGAATACAACTGCGTACTTGAGGAGGAGCTGCTCTGTAATAGAAGCGCGCTTACCAAGAGCCTTTGTACCATCTGGATTTACGCGAACACCACCTACCTGATCATAATCAGTGATCTGTACTAAGATGTCATCATCATACTGAAGAATAGTATTCAATGAAAGCGTGAGTCCTTTAAATACCTGGAATCCAATCTCATTTCTCCAGTCGATATCGACGTTTTGTGGATTGTTGAGGTAATTGCTAAAGAGAATGAGTGAACTCTTAAACAAGAGACGATCATCTGTCAAGTAAGAATTCTGGTAGTTCGCTGCAAGGGTAGCACCAAACTGCTGAAGTGACTTACTGCCATCGTTGTCCGGATCGAGAAAATCGTAAAGATCAAGCGCAGCGATATCATCGTCCATGACGAAAATCGTCTTGTAAGATGCCGGAGAGATCAATGCGTCGAAGTGATCATTTGGCTTGTAGGTAATACCCGGACTAAGGGTAAATGTACCTGCGTTCAAAAACTTAGCGATTGGTGTACCATTGTTGGTATTATCGATCGTTTTGAGCAGGTTACGTCCAGCTGCATCTGCGTACGTAGGAGTAAGTTGAGTGAGGAATGTTGCTTGCGCACCGTAGCCCCATGGACTATCTGCGTTAAACTTCATACCAAATTGTGAAGCCAAACGAAGCTCATCAGCTGACTTTTGCCACGGCACAGTGATATCAGAACCAAGAGCTACGATACCACCTCCCAAACGCTGGATAGCGAGGTTGAGGGATAAATCGTTATTCCAGCTCATAAGGCCGTCCTTCAGGTGGGCAAACATTCCAAAGTTTGTTCCTACACCAACGCGGTTCTCACCTGCTCCGATACGAGGGTTAAATTGGAGAAGTTGTCCAAGGTCAGCTCCGAGGCTTGCTCCTCGAGTCCAGCCATCTGGTTGCACTTCTTCTTCAGCATCTTGCGCATATGAGGTAAGAGAGAAGGCAAATACTGCCGCAAGGCATAGTAGAAAAGTATTCAGTTTCATACTGTTGTTTTTTAGTCTCTGAAAACACCTTTTGAGTTTTGTCGGTGTTCTTTTTGTGTTAGTTGGGGTTGCAAATGTATTTCGATTATTCGCAATACATATACTAATGAATTGTTACGATTTAGAACGTTGCTCAAGGAAGATATCGCTGCCTGGTGCACGTGCAATTACGAGGACTGTTTCTGATTGTAGCTTACTTAATGGGACAATGAGAAGCTGCTCTTCAACTTTGAGTGTGAAGCTTGCGCGATCAATAGATAGCACTACTCCCTCATGGTCTTCTATTCGAATTGTATCCCCAGGGTTTATTTTCCCTCGGTTATAAAACTGAGCGAGAAAGCCCCCAAGGAGAGGACGAGCAGCAAGACCATATGCGAGCGCGAAAGCAAAAGCTAGTCCGCCAAGAAGTATCGAAAGGTTTGCAATGATGAAGCTTGTTTCAATCTGTGCTTGACTTAAGGCACTGATCAATACAGATACCAAGACAAACCAAAATACGATCGAGCCAACCATTCCGGCAGCAGGAATCGCGAACGAACGACAGGTAACGACAACAAAACTTTTGAGGATATCGGCCAAGATTACACCAACTATCAAGATGATAATTGCAGCGATTAAGTCTGGTATATACGCAATCGCTGAGCTCACGAGATTACTTACCACTGGCATTCCTAGAATGTCCGTAGCAGCCACAAGCACGATTAGCATCAAAAAGTAGTAAAGTACTTGAGACAGAAGCGTTGAAAGGCTAATCTGAATTTCAGAGTCGGCAACAACATCGATAGACTGCAATCGATCTCCCAATTTGTCTACTCCAATTACAGTCAATAACTTTTTGATCATCGTAGCAAAAAGCCGTGCTAGAATGTAGCCGATCAATAAAATAAGCATCGCTCCAAACAGGTTCGGAACGAAGTCAATTAAATTTGTTACAAGTTGTTGTAGTGCTTCCATTAAGGGGGGGTGAGAATGACTAAGTGCTAATCTCTGGATTCTGATTTATTACTGGGGTCAGCTTCCTTAGCTCCGAGATTAAATTTGCTTACCCCTACGATCGCGGAGACAAACAACTCTACGATAGAACCCAGAAATTCGTTGCGACGAATTGCTCCTCTAATAGGATTGAAATCTGGTTTGTGCTTTCCTTCGTTTTCTTGTCTGAGCACGTCCCAGCCTGACTCCTTTTTCGGATGTGATGGTTCCTTGCTCACTATGCGTAGGCTTTTTGACCTGTGTTCCAAACGTCATAGATCTTCTTTGCACGCTGACGAGCTCGCTTGAGGCGCATTTTCGTTGCAGATTCTTGCAGTCCCATTTGAACAGCAATTTCTTTTACAGACATCTCATCCATATACATAAGGACAAGCGCGGCGCGATCTAGCTCTGATAGATTATCTAAAATGTGTCGAATCGCAGCTGGAGACTGGTCTTGTAGCCAATCAGATTCTTCAACAACATCTTCGATATCTACCTCAGGCATTGCTCCAACTTTTCCTCGGAGTCGTTTGCGTTTTCTCAGAAGGTCTATACAGTAATTGTTTGTGATTGTAAATAACCAAGTTCCAAATTTCGAATCTTGGCGGAAGCTTCCAATCCGCAACAACACTTTTTCGAAGATATCCTGAACTGCGTCTGCAGCCTCGGCTTCGTTGTTGAGCATCGTGATACACTTCCCGTAAACCTTAGGACTATAACGTCTGTAGAGTTCACCAAAATACCTATCTCCTCTCGAAACAAGATACAATTCAACCAATTCAGTATCCTCCATGTCGGAGAATCCGAGAGCTTGAAGCGCAAGGTGCAGGGAGAGAAGCATGATTTCGTTTGGTTAGACGGGAAACGTGATTGATGGTCACACTTTTCATCGAATTTCTGATGTAGTCACATCTTCATTCTTGAAATTCCTGTATGCATGGATGTAGACCTTCTTACTACGTGCTAGTTACGTAACAGGTTCACGAGACTTAATCAAAGATAGGTAACTGAGCATGAAGTAGCAATCCCAAAGCATGAAGGTTGTTCAAGGGGTTTTACAACACTATAATTGTAGGAAAATAGTCGTCTACAGGTATAAAAAAAAGAGGTAGACCGTTTACTAACGATCTACCTCAGCCCTAACCAAATAAAACCAAAAATCTTGAGTAGCCTGCTCAAAAAGAGCAGACAAGAATCCGTTTCATTGGAAAATCAAAGCTACTTTAAAGGAGCTGCCTTTTCATCAGTTTAGCCTACCCAAGGCCTCATGGCTGACAACTAAGCGTACACAATACACTAAGCCCCAACAATACCAGTAATTCAGCTACATATTCCAATTAAATTCGACATCATCGGTAAATGACAACACAAAATTCCGAATCCCGGAAGGGTATATTTTATGATTCGCCTTTAAACGAGGGGTTCAAGCTTATTTTTTTACTCTTCCATCATTCATTCTTGTAAGTATGAGCTTCACCAAGAAAGTTACAATAACATTTCCTTCTCCTAATAGACCAGAGAGAAGAGAACTCTACTAGCTTCGCATTCAATGTCTCAACCAGTAGAGCTACACGGAAGGCTATTCCACCCATTTATTTCCGACACCCAGATTACAGAGCGCACCAACGAACTCGCCACTGAATTGAACGAGGTTGTAGGTTTAGAAACACCCATTGCCTTAGGTGTATTGAATGGCGCAATCCTTTTTCATTCTGACCTGATTAGAGCTTTCAGCTTCGATGTTGAAGTAGCCTACCTACGCACCCGCAGCTATAGTGGCATGAAGAGCTCAGGAAAAGTCGACATCGAGTGGCCTGATGATCTTTCAGTAACAGGTAGACACGTCTTACTGGTAGAAGACATCGTGGATAGTGGCAGGACACTCGTCGCATTAACTAAGGAACTACATGAACGTGGCGCTGCTCGAGTTACCAGTGTTGTGCTTCTCGACAAACCAGCAGCTCGGGTTGTACCCTTCAAGCCTGACTTTATGGGCTTTGAAATTCCGAATGCCTTTGTAATTGGATATGGACTCGATTTCGATGGCTTAGGACGAAATCTTTCTTCTATTTATCAGGTTGTGGAGTAATCACTCAGAAAAAGAACTGGCACTCATCGAAGGGGTAGCTACGTTGATCGAAAGTAACCGCCCAACCTCAACCTGAAACGTACTTTCGAATCTCATGGGTACCGAAACCATACGTCAGGCTTTTTCAGCATTACGTGCCAATTGGGTGCGTAGCATCCTCACACTGATGATCATTGCTTTTGGAATCATGGCAGTGATTGGGATGATCACCGCGATTAACTCAGCGATCTATAGCCTGAATGAGAACTTCTCAACTCTAGGCGCGAATAGTATTGAAATCAGAGCCAAAAACGCCAATCTGAGAGGCCGCCGAAACGGAAGATCAGAAAAGGCGGTCGATGCGATTAGCTACAAGCAAGCAAAAACCTTTGAAGAACTTTACCAAAAAACTGGTGTCGTCGCACTTGAGATGCAAGTTTCAGGGAACGGGATCGTTTCTGGAAACGGCAACGAGACCAATCCTATCACACGGATACACGGAGCAGACGCAGATTATATCCGTGTCAAAGCGCTCGACATAGACGGTGGTCGTAGCTTCTCGAGTATCGAAGTCGAACGCGGAAGTATGGTAGCCGTCATCGGATCGGATCTGGTAAAAACTCTTTTTGATGGGAAAAATCAAAGAGCTCTTGGCAAAACCATTTCTGTAGGCCCCTTACGCCTTGAAGTCATTGGCGTGTTCGAGAGCAAAGGACAAAGCCAAGGAGATGGGGCCGACAACATGGTTTTGATGCCGATCCAAACCGCCCGTCGAGCCTACGGTACATCAAAAACACAGTACTACGTTTACATTCAATTGCCCACAGCTGCAGATCTAGACCTAGCGGTCTCAGCTGCAACAGGAGCAATGCGAATCGCAAGAGAACTTAAAGCGACAGAAGACAATGATTTTGAAATTGTCACTAGTGATTCACTTTTGGAAGACTTACGTGAAAACACCTTCATGCTTCAAGTTGGAGCGATGGCCATTGGTGGTATGACATTGTTTGGTGCTGCCATCGGATTAATGAATATCATGCTCGTTAGTGTTACAGAACGAACACGCGAAATCGGTATTGCAAAAGCCCTAGGCGCATCTCGGTCAAGTATCATGTATCAGTTTTTAACTGAAGCCATTGTGATCACTCAACTCGGAGGTGTGGTTGGAATTATCATAGGCATATTGGTTGGAAATGTGCTCATCATCTTCACGGGCGGCTCATTCGTAGTGCCTTGGAATTGGGTGATAGGCAGCTTTTTTGTCTGCCTCTTAACGGGGCTTTTCAGCGGTCTTTATCCTGCATTCAAAGCTTCTCGACTCGACCCGATCGAATCACTTCGATATGAATAGCATATCTACCGTATTGTGCCCATTGCTGCCTTGCTAAGGCTTAGGTTAGCGGCTCTTTATTAATATGCGTCGAGTCTTTGCGTCAAATTTGATATTGTTGCTTGCGATCAATGCGATCGTAAAGCCTTTGTATTTGTTTGGCGTAGACCTCGGAGTCCAGAATGCAGTAGGTACTGAGGAGTACGGCATGTACATGACTTGGTTCAGCTTTGCTTTTCTGTTCGGGGTGATATATGACCTAGGACTACAGAACTACAACGCTGTTACGCTAGCAAAAACTCCTGAGCTACTCCGTCAGCGGCTACCCCTTATGCTTTCGCTAAAACTCGCACTCTCGCTTGCTTACGCGGCGGTGGTTTTGGCGGCAGCTTACCTCTTTGATGCCAACACTAGGGAATTGCAGTTGGTCTCCCTGGCAGTAGGCTATCATGCCTGCCTGAGCATTCTACAGTTACTGCGAACGAATCTTGGAGCACAGGAAAGTTATCGTTTCAACAGCATTGTAAGTGTAATCGACAGGCTACTGCTCATACTCGTTATTGGTTCACTACTCCTCAATCCTGCTTGGCATGATTGGATCACAATCGAGCTGTTCTTTATCGCTCAAATCATCACGCTACTGATAACCATAGGAGTGGCACTTTCTGGTACGTACCTGTCCGCTGGTCAGAAATGGTGGTCTAGCAAAGGATCTGAAGTTGGCGGCCTTCTCAAACAATCACTCCCTTATGGATTGAGCCTTCTTCTAAGTACTGTTTTTACAAGGATCGACATGGTGATGCTCGAACAAATGCTAGAAAAAGGATACCACACTGCTGGGGTCTATGCCGCCTCTTTTCGCTTACTCGATGGTGTCAACATGGTTGGATACATGTTCGCAACCTTACTCATCCCTATGCTCAGTAAGTTGGTCGAAGCCAAAGCTCCTGCCAGACCTTTGCTCCAACAAGCTGGAGGCTATATGGTGGCTTTCAGCGTTGGCGTAGCGGTATTTACCATGTTCAATGCCATGGAGATCATGAGCTTGTTGTACAAAGAGTCAACCTACGAGTGGAGCGTTGTTCTGCAGTGTTTGATATGGGCGGCTGTTAGCATAGGTCTTACGTATGTGTATGGGAGCTTCTTGCTTTCACATCAAAAAATTGCCTCTATCAATTGGATATTTTTTGCTGGATTAGTCCTGAATGTTGTCTTGAACTTCATACTCATCCCTATACATGGGGCATTGGGCGCTGCGATAGCAACAGTTGCAACACAGGGTCTTGTAGCTGGTGGACAATGGCTACTCAGCTTAAGAATTCTTAAAAATGAGCCGTCTATCGGACGCTGGTGGCCGCTACCTGCTTATGTAATGGGTTGCCTACTTGTCGGCTTTGGCATCTTTCAAGCTGAGCTTGGAGTCTTGCTTGCCTTAATCTTGCAAATCTTAGCTTGCCTCTTACTTGGATTTGCCACAGGCATACTCGCGGATTTTTCTGCATTGCTCAAAAGCCGCGTTGTGGAACGATAAACGTTCATCTAGAGACAAGTGCAAAGACAGCATATTAGCGTAGCCATGTCTAGTATTTTTAGCTTTACGATCAATCAAAAAATTCGAGGCTGAGTTTTTGAAAACCCTGCCAACATCGGACTATGTTTGCAGCTCGTTAATATTCTTCCATGCGGCAACGCGAAAACTTGCTCGACGTAGTCGGGCTTCTGCTCAAAAAGCGAAAGCTTCTGTTAAGGATTACCGCCGCAGCGGCGATTCTCAGCATTATCGTAGCGCTACTCTTACCTGTCTATTACAAGGCAGGGACAACCTTTTTGGCAGCGAGTCCCGACTTGACCAACCCTTCAAAATTATTTGGAGGTAACGAGGTCTCTGTTTACGGAACAGGAAACGATATCGAGCGCCTTATGGGCATCGCTACCTCTGAAGAAACGATGAGCTTCTTGATTGACTCTTTCAATTTGATGGAGGTCTACGATATCGACCCAGATAGTAAGCGTGCACGAAACGATGTGAGAGAAGCGCTTTCAGACCTCTATGGCGTGAAGCGTACACAATACGATGCCGTTGAAATTACTGTTGAAGACAAAGACCCCATTCGGGCTGCAAACATGGCCAATGCAGCAAGAGACCGGGTAGCTAGTGTCATTCGGAGAGTAACTAGTAATGGTCAAGGTGACATGGCCAACATGTACACCAACTCCATAGCAATGAAGAAGATTCGACTCAACGCAATCCAAGACTCATTGAAAGTGCTCACCCAGTTATACGGAATCGTTGACGTACAGTCCCAAAAAGAGTCTCTTTCCGGTCTTCTTGGACTCACCGAACGTAACCTTACTTCAGACAGTGTAAAGTTTAGTCGATTGAAAACCATGCGTGTTGGTGCTCGCATGAGAGATACACTGAATGTGCTAGAAGCACGCATCGAAGCACAAAGAAGTATGCTCGTTCAGCTTCTTGACCAACTCAACAGCTTTGCAGCTGTAAGTGGAACAGTCGAAGCACTTCAAACAGAGCTGGAAATTGTGAGTGAACAGCTCGCGTATGACCAAGAGCGCCTTCGACAATTTGAAACGATGGGCTCAACCAATGGACCAGTTATCCATCTACTCGATATAGCTTTTGTGCCTGATCGGAAATCCCGCCCGGTTCGGTGGCTAATTGTTGTAGGATCAACACTTGCAGCCTTTTTGTTTGCTGCACTAGGGATTCTCCTCATCGACACCTACAAAGACGTTGAGTGGAAGCAGTTTTTCACAGACTAAAGTCAATAGCTTTGGCGCAACCTCTGCTTTGGGGATTCGTCATGCTTATTTTTGCTTCAGGCTTAATTGCTGCTGCAGCACAATCCCCACTGCCTCTAGCCATCCCCGCCGGAATACTAATTCTAGGATTGGGGTTTAAAAACCTGAAAGCACTTTACTTAATCTGTATAGTACTAATCCCTTTTAGTACAGAGGTTCAGTTTGGAAGCCTCGGCACCGACCTACCCGCAGAACCCGCGATGTGGCTACTCACTGGCCTAGGCATGGTATACTTTCTAAGAAACGCCAAAAACATTGAAGGAGCTCTACTTAGACACCCAATTTCCATCGCTCTTCTCTTTCATTTAACCTGGCTATTACTGACTACGGTGACATCGAGTTACCCCAGTACATCCATCAAGTTTTTCTTAGCGAAGCTGTGGTACATCATTCCGTTTTTTGCACTGACCACAATTTTACTTCGGACGAAACTAGACCTACACAAGGTCATCTTAGCCATTGCGCTTCCCTTAACTGTGGTGCTTTTATATTGCCTCATCCGGCACGCTTCACTTGGGTTTTCCTTTGAGGATGTAAACCAGGCAATGGCCCCCTTTTTTAGGAACCACGTTACCTACGCGGCTCTGACAAGTATCGTCCTTCCTTTCTTACTTGTAGGGGCATTCAGCTTTCGCCAAAACTCTTGGTGGCGATATGCGCTCCTCTTTACTTCGATAATCAGCCTTGTAGCTATTCAAACAAGCTACACTCGGGCAGCATATGGAAGCTTGTTTATCGCTGCGCTTTATGTAGTTGTTATGCGACTAAAGCTCACCAAGCACGCTTTGATCTTAGCAATGGCGCTTGTGATTGCATTCGGAACTTTCGTTGTTTCTAATAACCGCTTCTTCAATTTCGCACCGAACTACAACAAAACCGTCACCCACACAGACTTTGACAACCTGCTTGAGGCAACGTACAAACTCGAAGACATCTCAACGATGGAGCGTGTTTATAGATGGGTTGCTGGGAGCTATATGTCTGCAGAGCATCCTGTTGTTGGATTTGGACCTGGAAACTTCTACCGTTTCTATAAGGGTTATGCCTTGGAGAGCTTTCGAACTTATGTAAGTGATAACCCCGAACATTCAGGGATTCACAATTATTACCTTATGACTGTTGTCGAACAAGGCTGGCCCGGCTTAGTCTTTTTCGTTATCCTATTTTGTACTGGATTGATAACCGCTGAGAAAGCATACCATCGTACCAAAAAGAAGTCTGTAAAGCTTGCTATCATCATCTTCTCAAGCTCCTTGGTTGTTAACCTAAGCTTTCAATTGATGAACGACATGATCGAGACCGATAAAGCTGGGCCGTGGTTCTTCTTATGTCTAGCCGGAATAGTCGTGCTAGACTTACAGAATAGACTTGATGGATCATGGGTGCAAGAAGTGAAAAGTGAAATTCCTAGCGTACCTTAACGAGCAAGTTTCAACGATTTTATGTACGCTCGCGAGGATCTAGAATCACTTTCCAATGAGGATCTGTACTGGCAAATGACCAGTACAAGAAGCTCTCTCGCGCAGCAGGTATTCTATCAACGCTTTGCATCTCACGTCTATCTAACCGCGAGCCGTTTTCTTGTTAAAGAAGATGCACGTGATGTTGCAATCGAAGTGATGAGCAAAGTCATCTCCAATTCAAATGGCGAACGTCTGGATTCAGTACAAGGCTATTTATATCGAGTAACAAAAAACCATGCGCTGTCCTGGTTAGATCGATTGAGTCGGCGTGGTCATCGAGAAGTTACCCATGCAGCACAAATTTTGTCGCTTCGAAATGTGGAATCTCCTCTTGAAAGTAGTCTTAATAATGAACAAGATTCACTAAGACTCAAGCGACTGTATGCAGCTTTAGACGAATTGAAACCTGATCAACGAGAATGCATAACGCTATTCTTCTTTGAAAACTGTTCTTATGAAGAGGCTGCACAGATAATGAATATAGATACTAAACAAGTAAAATCCTATATCCAAAATGGTAAAATCAGACTCAAAAACCTCTTAAAACACACCAAGATTTAGTAAAAAACATGTCTTCTAATAGTAATCGCTGCTTATCACTCCAAGAACTTATTGCCTACGGCGATGGTGATGTAGCGAACCATTTAGCGATACACCTGAAGTGTTGTGAACTTTGCAAGGCTGCACTTGACGGATTGGAAATGACAGATAAATCTACTCGCCAAGCGTTGTTAGAGGGATCGCTGATGAAGGGTTACCAAGATTTAAGCTATGCTCCTACTGAGTCTGCAAAAGTAACGAAGCTTTCACCTCGTCGATGGTTGGTGGCTGCTTCACTACTCTTTGCTCTAGGCTGGGCGATGGTACAATACTACAATTCACCAGAGGCGGCATCAACTTTAGATTCAGCGCCCCTCGCTTATGTCGAGCAACCTTACCGGAGACAAATGAGATCGGAAGGGATAAACACAGACATGTACGGTGAAGCAGCTCAAGCTTTTGTCTTAGACAGCCTAGCAAAGAGTATTGGATTGTATCAAGAAGCGATACCCAAAGCTCCAACTGGTTTACTTCGCACGCGTGGTCTCTACGAAATTGGCATTGCGTACTGGAAGCTTGGGAACTTTGATCTGGCCATTGACAACCTGACTGGCGCTCGTATGGGCGAACTTGATTATTACGAGGATGCGACTTGGGCACTTGCACAACTCTATCGACAAACGGGTCACCTCACCGAGGCGCTATCGCTTTATCAAGATCTCCTGGCTATTGAAAGAAGCCCATATCTCCCTAAGGCTGCTCAGATGATTGAGCTTATTGAGGACTCAGATCTCAATCAAGAGTATTAGAGCCTGTTTAGGAAATCCTAATTCGCCTAAACACAATCTTAGTCAATATTCAATCCTATCCCATTTCCGGTAGATACCTTTTGCAAGGTTAGTTCATATTCAACCCTTGCTTCTGAGGACATGGACCAATAGGCCTTCGTCATTCGTCCAACATCACTATACACGCTAAACCCTGAAGCATTTATTTGCGCTGAAGTGTGAAGCGGCAGAGCTTTCGAAATAGAACTCACCAACTTGACTGCTTCTTCTCTCGCTGCTTTTGGGGTTTGGGTTGAGAGCAATTGCAAGTCAATCTTTGTAAACTGGTAACCAGGCTCGACCTTAATTGATGAGATCGCTAAGTTAATCTGATCTAATAGCGAAGCTGAAATTTGCCGATCGCTAACAATCGTATTGCTATACACAATAGAATCTAATAGACGATCCGAATTTAGAGTAACTGCTGTGGTAGATAGTTCTGATTCTACTTCTGCTGTTTTTAACTTCGATTCTGGACTCTGGGTCATCCAAGAAATAGGAGACTCTGCCGAAAACGTAAACGAATACAGATCATCGCCACCATTGCCTCCATCTCTATTGCTAGAAATGAAGCCCTTACCTTTCTCAACAGACCAAGTGATTCCTTTATCATCTCCTTCACTAGAAAATGGAGCACCAAGATGTTGGACTCGGGACCAAACCTCGTCGTTTGCATCAAGCAAGTAAAGATCTAAGCCACCCAAGCCGCCAGGTCGATCGCTTGAAAACGTCAATTGATTATGGTCTCCCCAAAACGGAAATATCTCATCATTCTTTGAATTTACCTCTGAACCTAGATTGATTGGCTTGGACCATTGGCCTTGCTTATATTCTGCATAATAGAGATCAAAACCTCCAAATCCTCCAGGTCGATCACTTGCGAATATCAGACGCTTACCAGATTGATCTAAGGCGGGGTGCGTTGTGTTGAACCGAGGATCATTGAACGGAAGCTCTGTAGCTTTTTGATAGTCGTAAACCCCTATCTGAGACATGTAGAGATAGTTTCTGGAGCTACGGCCGGACTGGGAGTTTCTACTAAAGATTACAAAATCACCGTTGGGTCCGATACTGATGGAACCTTCATGTGAAGCGGAGCTTAATTCTTCTGAAAAGCTTCGACCAGAAAATTGTCCGTTTTGCCGAAAGGCCGAATACATCAACTCTGAACGAAGCTCCACTGACTGATCTCCAACAACTGGATTCCTAGCATACAGCAAACCAGCTGGACCCATTTGAGGAGCGTACTCGTCTCCGGGGGTGTTCAGTATATTCACTGGAGTCAACTCCCAGCCGCTGTTCTGCTGCGCTGTCAAGACCAAAGTCAGTGTGACACACAAAAGAAACGTATTTGCAAACTTGATCATCTACTTTTGCGCGAGCAAAAATATTGCCGAATCAGAAAGCTCTAAAAAGAAAAATGAGTTACACCCCCTATCACACTGTAATTCAGCATTGTACAAGAAAATATTTCTTATCCTCTAAACAAAATACTGTCACCAATGCATAGAAACATGGTGGCTTTCTCTGCTTGCTATTCCTTTCAGGATTAGGCAACCTCATTCAGAAATTCCTCAAGAATATCGTTGAATTGTTCAGGGTGTTCCATCATAGGAGCATGCCCACACTTATCTACCCAGACCAATCGAGAATCGGACAGAAGTTCATGAAATTTTTCAGCTACGAAAGGTGGCGTGACCTCATCTTGCTTTCCCCAAACAAGCAGTACTGGTTGTTTTAATTGATGAAGTTTATCAGCCAAGTTTTGACGAACAGCGCTTTTCGAAGTCATCACTACACGCAAAGCTTTTTCGCGATTTGTCGTTATTTCAAACACCTCATCAATGAGCTCTGGAGTTGCAGTGTTTGGATCATAAAACACGTCACCCACTTTCGTTTTAATGTATTCACGGTCACCTCGTTTTGGAAATCCAGATCCCATCGCAGCCTCGAACAAGCCCGATGATCCTGTGAGTGTGATGGATTTCACATGATCAGGATACTTCATGGTGTAGAGCTGAGCGAGGTGTCCTCCAAGACTATTCCCTAAGAGATGCATGCCTGAATACTTCTTCAGCTTGACAAAGTCTGATACGTAATCTAACAATCCACCAAGACCAGTTTTTACTAGTGGCAATTCGTAAATAGGAAGCATTGGGACGACCACATTAAAGCTTTCGCCAAAACGGTTGATGATACCTTCGAAGTTACTTAGTGTACCAAAAAGTCCGTGGAGCAGCATAAGTACTGGCTTATCGCCACCTGTTTCGATGTATTTAAACTTACCGTCCTCGATTAACTCTGTATTGCTCATGTTGCGAAGTTTCGCCTGCGTGAAGGTAGGCTGATTGAACAAAAGAAGAACACTAGGCTCAGCCTAGCATTTGGACAACCCAACACACAGTGACTAAGAATCCTTCAAGTCAACGTTCAATAGGCGACTAAGAGCATTTCTTATTCTTAGGGCCTAAGAAAATATTACTTGTTGAGGTTAGCTCTTTTGGTGATTTCAATAAGGTAAGTTCCCCAGCCAGTAATTGTGAGGCGATAACTTTCCTCAATGTCATGGAAGTTTTCGCCTCCCAAGATCTCACGAGCCTTATAACCTTCATAGCTTTCCAGTGGCAGACAAAGGCTTGTCGCACGACCACTGAGGTTGCAAACGACTAAAACAACCTCGTCTTCATACCTGCGCACATATGCTAGGATATTCTTCTCTTCAGGTTCGAGCATAATCATTTCTCCTCTGCCAAAGCATTGGTAGCTCTTTCGAATTTCAATCATGCGACGCATCCAGTGGAGCATACTTCGAGAGCGATTTTCCTGTACTTGAACATTCACTGTTTCATAATGAAACTCAGGATCGCTGATTACCGGTAAGTACAATTGCTGCGGAGTAGCATGACTAAATCCGGCATTGTTCTCTGGCGACCATTGCATAGGTGTACGCACACCATCGCGATCATTGAGATATACATTGTCGCCCATGCCGATTTCATCGCCATAATAAATGACTGGTGTCCCTGGCATCGTAAACAGCATTGTGTTCATGAGGTGCATCTTACGATAGCTTCCATCCATGAGGCGAGCAAGACGAAGGCGAATTCCCATGTTCTGCTTCGCTTCAGGAACGTAGCAGTAGTGGTTCCACATCCATTGACGTTCCTCTGGTGTGACCATCTCGAGCGTAAGCTCATCGTGGTTACGCAAGAAGGTTGCCCACTGGCAATTTTCAGGAATTTCAGGTGTACGCTTGAGAACTTCTACAATTTCCGTTCGATCCTCTTTTGCGACGCCCATATAGAGACGTGGCATCAATGGAAAGTGATAATTCATGTGGCACTCATCGCCATCTCCGAAGTATCCAGCAGAGTCGGCGGGCATCATGTTAGCCTCGGCTAGGAGACAGATTTCACCATGGAATTTCTCGTCGACATACTTTCGAAGGCGCTTCAAAAAAGCATGCGTTGGTGCAAGGTTTTCACATGTCGTTCCTTCTTCTTCAAATAGATAAGGAATGGCATCTAGTCGGAAGCCATCGACCCCCATACTCGCCCAGTAGTCAATAACCTCGTATATCGCCTTTTCGACAGCAGGGTTCTCAAAATTGAGATCTGGCTGATGATGGAAAAAGCGATGCCAGTAGTACTGCTCCACCTCGGGGTGCCACGTCCAATTACTCTCTTCTGTATCCAAGAAAATAATACGAACGCCATCGTATTTTTTATTGTCGTCGCTCCATACGTAGAAGTTTCGTTCGCTTGATCCAGCAGGCGCTTTAATGGCTCGCTGGAACCATGGATGCTGATCTGAAGTGTGGTTGATAACCATCTCCATGATGATCTTAAGACCACGTGCATGTGCTTCACGCACCAACTCACGTACGTCTTCAATATCTCCGTAGTTAGGATTGACCTTGTAATAGTCAGCGATGTCATAGCCATCATCCTGAAGTGGACTGTCGAAGAAAGGCATAACCCATATGGCTGTAACACCCAGACTTTGGATGTAATCAAGCTTAGATATCAATCCTTTGATGTCTCCATAACCATCATCATTACTATCGCAAAAGCTCTTGATATGAACTTGATAGATGATGGCATCTTTGTACCAAAGTGACGGTTGGAGTGCAGGAGATGAAGTCATTTAGGACTTGATTTTATTTAGGGTAATATACGTGGAGCAGGAAACTCTGTTCCTTTCTTTTTTCGATTCAAAAAACCTTTTTGAAGACAGTTTTGTCGCGAAGGATGGATCCTACACTTCGCGCAAGACTGAAATTGTACCTTTCCCGCAATGGCACCACTGATTACCAACGACGCAGTCGTACTCGGCATCCTGATTTTGATTCTTGCCTTGATCTTTACGCTCGACAAGAAATTTCCAAGCATCTTCAAGATTGTACCAGCGCTCTTGATGTGTTACTTTTTACCAGCGCTCTTGAATTGGCCACTCAACATTGTTGCCCCGCATTGGTACGAACCTGGCCTCTTCGATGCACTTCTTTCCAAAGGAATAGAAGTAACAGGAGGGCTTGAAGCCTTAAAAGGAATGTCCTACGGTGAAATCCAAGCCTTAATTGATCGTGCTGGACTTCCGTTAAGTGACTTCTCAGCTTTTGAAGGACACTCAAGGCTTTACTTCATGGCGTCACGGTATCTCCTCCCAGCCTCTTTGGTTTTGTTGTGCTTAAGCATCGATCTAAAAGCTGTCATGAACTTAGGGCCTAAGGCTCTCATCATGTTCTTTACCGCAACGCTAGGTATTGTCATCGGTGGACCTGTAGCCCTGCTCATTGCCACAATTTACTTTCCAGGGACCTTCAATGTAGGTGCTGATGAACTCTGGCGTGGTCTTGCAACTGTTGCGGGTTCATGGATTGGCGGAGGCGCCAACCAGACAGCGATGAAAGAAATCTACGAGGTTGGAGATGGACTTTTTGCTTCAATGATTGTGGTGGACATCATTGTTGCCAACATCTGGATGGCCTTCCTTCTGTATGGATCGGGAATGGCTGAGAAAGTGGATCGTTGGCTAGGAGCCGACTCCTCAGCCATTGAGGACTTGAAAAAACGTGTTGCTGATTACCAAGCCTCCGTCATGAAAGTGCCTACAACAACAGAAACCTTTCAATTACTGGGCGTTGCTTTTGGTGGCGTAGCTCTTGCACACTTCGGAGCGGACATCATCAGTCCTTGGATGCGTGGTTTTCGCGAAAGCTTGGCAGCTGCGGGGTTACACTCCTTAATGAGTGGTTTCTTTTGGCTCATCGTCATTGCAACTACCGTTGGTGTCGGCCTGAGCTTCACCAAACTTCGCAAGCTTGAAGGTGTAGGCGCAAGTCGATTTGGATCCGTTTTCATCTACATTCTTGTGGCGACCATTGGTATGAAAATGAACATTGGTGAGGCGATTCAAAACCCAGGTCTTTTTGCGATTGGGCTCATTTGGATGCTCATTCATGTGACACTCTTGCTCCTTGTGGCTAAACTTATCAAGGCGCCGTTTTTCTTCGTCGCTGTAGGCTCGCAAGCAAATGTGGGTGGTGCAGCATCTGCTCCCGTTGTCGCATCGGCGTTTAGTCCGGCATTAGCTCCTGTAGGTGTCCTTCTCGCCGTGCTAGGATATGCGGTGGGTACATATGGCGCGATCGTGTGTGCTTACTTGATGTCAGGTGTAGCTGGGTAAGCTTAAATTGATAGTTGGTAATTGTTAGTTGATAATGCCGAGACGCGCGGGCATTAGGGACGTGCACACGACGTTCGCAGAGCTAAAACTCATACTCCAGGCAGTAGCCACAGGACCTTGATAGCAATGTAGTTGTAACGCTATGAAGGCCTAGGCGTCAGAGTTGAGTGTCTCAAACTTTGCGATCTCTGCACCTTTGCGAGTCCGCAGAATGCGGATGTCTCTGGGATAAAACTGCGTCTTGCTCAAGAATAATACTGCGTTTAAAATCTACTTCAGCCCCAATTTCGATCGAAAAATATGGGCAATCGTATTCGCTCTCAACTTGGCATCTTCAGCAGTCGGACCTACAAAATTATCATCGACTGTCTGCTCGAAAAGAGACACCCATTGTGTAAAGTGAGCCGTCTCAACTTTCAGAGGAATATGCTTTTGAAACGGATTACCACGATAATCGCCTTGCCCCAATAAGACTTTCTCCCAAAACGAATACATCGTTGGCAAGTGTGATTCCCAATGCACATTTGCTTGGTCGCCAAAGACAGGTGCGAGTAGAGCATCTTTTTGCACTTTCTGATAGAAAGAATCTACCATGAGTTGAATATCCTCTGGAGATCTAATGTCTGTCCTTGAAGGTGCCATGACGCCACAAGGTGGGGTGAAAAAAGTTATCACATACAGGTTTGCATCAAACAACAAACTCGTGCTTCTTCAGCTTTATCTATTCAACGCTTTTTCGTACTCCTCAATGAGGCTTTGTGCTTCCTTAGTTCCGTACTCACTTGGCCTAGCTTTCGCCAAAACCAGTCCTTCATTGGCAGTGACAAGCGCTTCTTTATAGCGTCCAAGTTTCGCCAATATTTTGGCCTTCAAGTTTACTCGCCAATACTCCTTTTTCTCACCGAGGTCAATTGCTTTTTGAGCCCAAATGAGACCGTCTTCTATACCTTTTTCCCATGTTAACGCATACAAGGCAGCACGGTAATAATCTGCGGCAGAGGGGCCGGCAAGTACACTGCGTATACCTCCATTCGTATTCACATTAATAGGAATAGCAACACGGGTATTTTCCCAATGCAGGGCTAGGATTGCTTCATCGTCTGTAAAATCATCGATGCTGAAGGTGAGGCGCTGTGCTGTTCGATCCGTCTGAGTAGAAGGAACAGATACCTGCGCAGCAATTTGCTTTTCATCCCATGGACTTGGCACTTCCCAGTGCGTGAGATCTTTGTAAAAAAAGATTTCCCATTTTGATACGCCAGGCCGGGTAATTATGGCATATGTACCCGATCCTACTTTTTCATCACCGATAGTAACTGGCTTACTGAAAGTGATCTTGCTGTTTCGATTTGCACCAGTTCGCCAAAGACTATCGAAAGGCACGAGGTCCCCAAAAATTGTTCTTCCTCGCATGTGTGGTCGTGAGTATTCAATGGAGATGTCCGTCATGCCTACACGCTGCTCCAATTTTTGAATTGGGCTCAAATGGAGATAGGGTATTTGAGCTTCGGCTTGGAACATCATCCCGATGCAGCAGAAGATTAAAATGAGGGCTTTCATCAACTTAGAAAATGGTGTATCCCGAAACTAAGGAATTTTTAAAATCTTAGCTCTTGGAAGTCATAAGTTAAAATGAGTTAAAGGCGAGGTATAACCTCTCGGCAATCAAAATTCACTTACTCAATAACTATATAATTCAACAACCAAAAACTAGCACAATGGGCCGCGCCGCCTACACAACGCGAGTGGCCCGCCCGATCGGGTAATCGGCAGGACTGACACTATGTGCCTACCAAATCACCACCTGCTGCACACCCAAGGATTCACCTCGTCTTCCTAGTGCGAGCGTGTAGGTACCTTTTGGCAATACGGGCAACTGCAACTGCAACTGCTGCGTCTCAATTCCACCTAGCAATTCCAAATCTGCGACTGCCTGACCAGCAGCATTGTAAAGTGTCGCATACAGCTTCTCTTCCTTGACTGAGCTAATGGGAAAAACAATGTTTAACACTCCGCCACCTTGTACAGGATTTGGATAAACACTCCACTCTGCCTCTGGTACTTCTTCTGTAGAGCTCCAGATGATATACGGGTAGGCCAAAATGCTCGAATCGCATACAGCCGTATCTATGATAGGTGCAAGGCCACGCGCAACACGATCTTTAGCCCATAGGGAATAGTTGGGAAACTCGGGGATGCCAACAAAGTAAAAACTTGGCAGGTTAACACCTGCAGGTTTTAAATCACACGCCCGCCCTTTACGACTGGGTTTATCAATTACGCTAAGGTGCTTTGCAGCTCCTGGAATAGCCACATACATGCGACAATCCGGACCGCGCGTGATGCGATAATATGGAATATTATCGGTGTCTGGATTATCTTCAGTGATACGAACTGCACTACCAGCTACATCGGATGAATAGGCGTCAATCTGATAAATGTTATGACGATCGGTAATATAAACAAATCGACCGTCAGCACTCCAGTTTACATCGCACGTCACCCGATAAGGTTCGAATTCTGGATCTGGATTAGGGATAATTTCGCGCAGAGATATTTGACCTGTAAATCTGTCGAAGTAATAGAAGGCAACACCATCATCACCGCCCATCAACACAAATTCTGTTCCTTGAGGATTGAAACGCATACGCGTACCAACTCGCTCTCTAGGAAAGCCAGCTGGGCCGAGACGCTGTACACTATGTATATAGCTAGAATCTTCTGTGAAATGAAATACATGAAACTTGTCTGAAATGGCTGAACGTGCAATGCCCCACCAACCTCCCAGCCCGTCTGAAGTGAAATCCATGAGTTGATCCAACGTTGTATCACCAACCATAAGCTCAACATGTGACTCCTCTATAGGCTCAATTCCGGACAAATCTAGACTATACACGCTTCGGTGCGAAGTATAAGTTCGAAACTGTGCCTCACCATTAAAATAGTTTTCCTTAGTATATAACAAACTTTCCTGACTTAGAGGGAGAAAGGCTTGCTGACCAATAGGTTGATTCCTAGATTCACAAAACGATAAGTAGAAATCTCTATTGTAAGAGTCATCTAAGGATATTATTGAATCACGAAAGGATTCGATAATTACACATCCATTAGCAGTTAATATAAAACCATTATATAGAAATGACTGATTACCCCAACCAAATTTAAAATCAGATAACGAATCAAGCTTACCCGATTTTACGCTATTTTCAAAATCAAGAAAACTTATACCAAAATTTTCCAGTTGATTCGGGGCATTCCCTAAAAACCATTGAGCATCAGGCCGCTCTAGCCCATTCCAAAGTTGCGCAGAGCACAACTTTGAAATAAACAAGAGGGCAAATACCAGAAATATGAATCTCATTCTAGTCAATGACTTGAATTTTAGTAGTAATGACTTCGTCGCCAGACTGGTAGGAGACAATAAATACACCACTTAGTAAGTCAATTGGCAGCTTAAAGCTGCGGTCTCTTATTCTAGTTAGTGTTAGCATTGTTGCGCTTGAAGCAGAAGTAAGTATTACCTCACTTGTTATATCAGTTCTCGTAGTAATTAAACTTCCTGCTTTTGCAGGAGACGGAAAGATTTCAAATTCCGCGTCAATCTTCTCCGATCGAATTACTAAGTTTTCCGTATCGCCTCCGACAATACATGAATTTGCATCATTTGATGCCAGACCTAATGTCCTCCGTGCTAGGTATACACCTGGGCCTTTAAGGGTAGAGCACTCCATCGCTGTTGAAACCAATTGCTGTGTCTCCTCGACTGACAAGCCTTCTGGTAAGTAAGATTTAATACTGAGATCTAGGCTTTCCTTCCAAACAGTCCCTTCTTGAGAACAAGTAGGAACATCATCAAGTGAATTTCTGAGTGATGATAGACTATTATTGAGGCCTGTTTCATCAGCATCTTGACTGTTGAGCGTCTCAGATAAACTGACGAGTTGATCCAATTCTTCAGTACTTAAACCATTCTCTGAAAACTCTTCTATGAGTGATTCTAGTTGTACAGCGGTTTCAGGATTGAAGTAATCATTTGAAATCAAATTCTCAAACGTCACTTCCGCCTGAGCCAATGGGGTATAACAGTTCGACGGGATATCGCAATCATCAGGATAATCTGTCGCTGCTTTTTCTAAAATCCTCGTCTTATATAAATTGGTCCATTCAGACTGCGTAACTTCAGTTGAAGGAGGACAATCGTCATCAATTGGCCATACAGGAGGAATCCCAAGGCAATTACCGCAGTTTGCTGCAGGTGCATTGTTTGGCAACAAATTAAACCAATTCAAAAAGTCCCCAGTTACTGGAGTGTAAAGAGGGTCATCATCTCTTGCGATTACTTGATTTGTTGGGTACATACTTTGGTCAGCAAAATGCCAAGTATCGTTAGGGATAAATCCTTGATACTCGATGGCTGGAAATTCCATATTTTCTCCTATTTCATCAAATGTGGACGAAAACGGTCCTACATCAAAGCCAACTGTTAATCCCCAATCGTTGCCATGAAAAGCAAAACGTGAATTCCTAGCATTGTCATTTACTCCGACAATTGCCAAACCGTACTCAACTTCGCCTAGATAGTTACAGCTATAACCAAATCGATTGTTTGTATTAGAAATCATGCCTACTGCTCCTGCGATAATTGGTCCAGCGCCCCCTATAAGATTTGACACTTGATTACAGCCAATATTACCTCTACTATTGTCTTCGATATTAATTCCTGTGCTTGAAGTGCCTCCAACCGCGACATCATTATTGTTGATGGTTACGTTTTGTCTAAATCCTCCCCCATTGTTTTGGTTACCAACTGCTGAAACTCCAACCGCGTCTGGTGATAGTGTCGTTATTGTATTGCCACTCACGACTGTTTGTCCATTGACATTTCCATTGATGCTTGCGGCAGTTGCAAGATCGGGCGCGTCCGTAGGAATCGTGATTGTATTCCCTGTGAAATTGACGGTAGAATTTGGACTTTGAAACGCTCGCATTCCAAATTGTTCGGTGTTGTTGATTTCCATGTTCTGTGCAAACATGAATGTATTTCCAGAATACGAAAGTTCTACCCCAGTTTGATCGGCGTTAATCGTACCTCCTGTTAATGAGACTAGAGACCCAAAAGATCCCTGGGTAACGATGCCATTCTTTGCTGCGTCAATATTAAGACCTGTAGTAACAAGGAAACCGTTATTGTTGAATCGATTGAGTACTCCAACCTCTACATCAATTATTGACCCTCCACTAATGCCTACTCTTGCTTGACGATAAGGCTGGCCTATCCCTCCCCATGATCCTAAGATTTGAACACCGATGCTTTGATCTTGGATTAGAACGTTATTTAAGGCGTGTACTTGACCAAATCTCAAGTTCGCTCCAGAAACACTAACTCCAATAAAACCAACATCCTCTGGATCAATAGCATATCGAGATCCGTTTGGTTGGAGACCTTCATAGGATATTTGAATATTATTTAAATTCAATAAAGCCGCTCTGTTAGTAGATACACCAATAATACAGCCGTCAATAATAATTCCATTGGCTGTAAAACTCCCGCCATTTTGCACTGTTACTCCTGTATTGGCACCGTAGATAATCGAATTATCCGCATTTGCGCCTACGACATTAGGGTTATCTATCATGGTAACAGCTGAATTTGGCCCTACACTAATGGTATTAAAGGCTTGGTCTGCACACGGATAAAAGCTAGCGTTTGTCACCGTGATATTTTGAGGAGGCGATACATTATTGCCAAAGGATAGTGTTGCCCCTGGCCCCATAATCACACGACTTCTTGTATTATTAATCCAATTATTACCATTGTAGACAACATTACCCAACAAGAGCACCTCAGTACCTGGAATATCTGCTGCGGTGATAACTCCTCCATTAATAATAGGACTATCAGAGACAACAAATGCCAGTGGTGGATTGTTTGCAAAGACTGGTATCGTCTCAAAATCCCAAATTTGTTCGGCATCTAGTAAGTCGCAAGTTGCACCAACTGGGCACCGCCATAGTCTAGAGCTAGTAAAGCGATCTGGACTAGCACCATTTACTCCATTAATTACATCATAGTCCAATAAGAGTGACCCGCAATAGTTATCTGGGGTCCCTGCAATCCGTAGATGAAATCTAGTTATCGTTTGTAGAGTTCCAAATAATGGTACCTGCACGCCGTTGAGCGTTGAGACATTAATGACAGATATTATCCCTGACGGAGTTTGCCGAGCAAAAGTAGTGAGTGGAACAACGCCAGGCTGATTAGACCCAGGAGTTACGACATCAAGCCATAGGTCGTAAGAAGTAGTATTTACCCCATCTGTTTGCCAATTGAAACGAATTTGCCCTGGGGAGCATTGTTCAAAGCCGTTTGTAAGTGTAATACTTTGTGAGGTTGGACCTATAAGATCAGCCGTGTACCCCCCTGGACCTGAGTCACTTTCACTGTAGTTACCTACTACTTGTGTCCCTGGTGGAGGGAAAGGAGCTTCGCAATCAATTGGCTGAGCCTGAATGCTGGAACCAAAAGTGAGCAGTAAAATCCCTATAAGGCTTATTTTAGCTAATTGAAGTCGAATGAAGTCGAATGAAGTCGAATGAAAATATCATAACATGAAATTTGGTTAAAGGCTTTAAATATAAATAAAAAAAATTAAATATCCAATTTCACAAACACAAACACCAAGAGAAAGACTAGCCGTTATCGTTGAATAAAGCGTCTCGACTTAAGCGAAAGTCCCTACACCAACTAAAGCTTCATTCCATAAGAATATAAATTAAGCTAATGCTTAAAAGGAAATAAATGCGCGATTAAATTGTGGTGTTAGGTAATCGGCAAGACTGGCACTATGCGCCTACCACAGCTCCCCCACCTGATCAAAATCACCATACTTACCTGCATGTTCATCTCCTTCGGCTGCATAGCGCATCTTGGTTGCTGGCCCAATCGGTTGGCTCGTCAATCCCAACTTCTCGATGGCAAGTTTTGCGAAAGCGTAATCAGACAAAGGCTCACCTCCATATACATGACCAGCAGCAACCAAGGCAGAAAATGGAACGAGACCTATCATTTCACTACCCGCTACATCGCAACCGTGCTTATTTGCTTCTTCTCGAACAGCCTCATAGATCGTTGCTAGTCCTGTTTTGATAACATTAGTAACATTGATCGAAATCTGAGCATAGCCAAACGATTCTTGATACCAGCCTATCGCGCGGACGCCTGCAAGTCGTTGACCATTGCCGGTCGCGCGAATTGATTTCGCAATTCGACGCGCTATTTTGACATCGCTTGTGCTCAGATTAATGTTGTACGCCACCAGTAGATTCCTTGCACCAACTACACTTGCACCAGCAGTCTGATGTATACCATTGGGACCGAAATCTGGCCCCATGTCCTGAGTAGGGTCTGGATGGTTTTGGCGAAAGCGAACTGCTTGAATGCCCCCCTTACGAACCTTGGCTAGTAGACGATAATCTGGTCGAGTTGCGCTCTTTTCGTAGAGATATGTCGGAACCTTCAGTTCTTCACCTAGATACGCTGCCATTTCGAGAGCCGCTTGCTTGGCCACCTTCTGTTGGAGCCCAAACAAGGGTACAAAAGGACACACATCCAACGCTCCTATGTAAGGGTGCGTGCCGCTGTAATCCGTCAAATCAATATGCTCAACGACAGCATCTGCAAGGCGCTTGGCAGCTTCTACAACTGCTGTGGGCGGGCCAAGAAAGGTGAAAACCGTCCGATTTGCATCAAAACCTACATCTCGATGTAAAAGTTGGACATCTGCTACAGAAGTAATTGCAGCAGTGAGCAAATCAACAACTTCGAGGTTTCTGCCTTCGCTGACGTTTGGAATACATTCAAGTAATGGACCTTGCATTTGACAAAGCAACGTCAAAGCTTCCGAATACCAAGTCTCAACTTGTACCTTCCGCACACATCATGTCGTTGTACCTGCAAATGCCTAGTCTGATTTTACGTTTATCCCTCTCGTTCTTATTGGCAAGCATGCTATCGGCAGCGATCGCTCAAAACGTGGTGGTTAGTCAAGACATAGAGTTACGTTCAGACTCACGCTATGAGCTTTTTGCTGGCGCTGAAGGACAAGTGATTCTTTACCGTGACGACCCAACTAAGGTGCTGCTTAATGCTTTCGGCCCAACAATGGAAGAAGTATGGTCGCGCGAACTTGATCTAGACAAAGGGCGTCCTAGTCCGCTTGGGGCTGTGGTTGCAGAAGGAGAAATAAACGTCTTCTACACCTATCGTAAAGAACGGAACCTCCAACTAAAGATGCATCGCTATTCTGCACGAGGCAACATGACCGACTCAATGACGATCATGGAGTTGAATGATGAATTCGCAAATACAAATTACCTGCTACAAACAGACGTGGAGCATAAGTATGCAATCCTCTCCATTCAGCGCGACGTCAATACATATGCCATGATTGGGATTGAGATCGCTTCGGGTCGCGTCCTGTACGAGCTGAAATTAGACTTAAGTGCCGAGTCATTTGTGATGCGCGAGTCGTCAGATGTCTACATCGACGATTATGGGGCTGCTTATCTGTGGAGTCAAGAAAACAATCGGCGAAGTCGCTTAGATGAACATGTGGTTCAGGTTGTACGCGTCAAAATTAACGGTGAAGTAGAAACCGTCACCGTAGCAATGCCCGAGCTTTTACTTTATGACTTTGAAGTAAAGGTCGACCCTATCAACAGTCGCGTAGTTGGAGTTGGTTATTATTCTCTAAACCCAGATGAGGCAGCCGGAGTCGTTGTGGTAACGTTGCCATATAGCTTAGAGGGCCTTGCAAATATTGCCACAGCGGCATTTCCCCAAAGCTTGGTTGAAGCTGTCGATCCACGAAACAAGAGAGCAACTGGAGTTCCGTACATAGAAGCCTTAGATGTTGTTTTCCGTCGAAATGGAGGTGTATTGCTCATTGGTGAACAGCGAAAACGTACCATTCGTACAGTTGGTGGTCGGAGCGGATATTTCGGGGGGACGATAAAAACGGACTACCTCTACGAAGACATCATCCTCTCATCTATTTCAACGGATAGTCTTTCGTCTTGGCACGAGGTGCTACCGAAGAAGCAATTCAGTCAAGATGATAATGCTGCATTTTCAAGTTACTTTTTGGCCACAACTCCAAAGCAACTTCGCTTGATCTATAACGATGAAGTCCGGAGTGGCGGAACAGTGAGTCAATATCAAATTAATGGTATTGGCGGAATCGATCGGACCAGCTTGATGAACACAGAGTATCAAGACCTATGGTTACGACAAGAAGCTGGGGTTCAAATAACTGCCAATTCGATTGTGATTCCAAGCGAAAGACGTAATCGCCTTCGGCTGGTGAAGGTGTTGTTTTAGAAAAGATCACCTCGTTGCTTGAGGCTTGACCGTTCGTTACTTACTGCTGGACCGCTTACGTTGCTAGACTCGGCATGGATGGATTCAACATGATAGGAGCTCCGTATGCCAATTGAAAATTTGAAGAGTGGTTAAACCACTCTTCCTCTCCGTCGTTGCTCTCATATGATCGTTGTTCTCAGCCCTGCAAAGACCTTAGATTTTAGTCCAGTTAATCTGGATACCGTAACCCAGCCCAGGCTGCTAGAGGGTACTGCACAACTTGCGGCGGTGCTTAAAAAGAAGTCACCAAAAAAGCTTAAAGACCTCATGTCTATTAGTGATAAGTTGGCTGCACAGAATGCTGAACGATTTCAAGCTTTTGACACCCCTGACAATCTCGCTTCCGCAAAACCTGCACTGCTCGCCTTCAAAGGTGATGTGTATCGCGGACTTGATGCCAACACACTTTCTCAGGATGAACTTGCATGGGCACAAGACCACGTGCGCGTGCTATCGGGCATGTACGGATTGCTTAGACCATTTGATCTTATTCAAGCCTATCGCTTGGAAATGGGGACACAATTGAAGGTGGGTCGCAAGAAAAACCTTTATGAATTTTGGGGCGATCGCATCACCGAACTACTCAAAGAAGATATCGCAGCAACAGGGGCAGAATTTGTACTTAACGCCGCGAGTAAGGAATACATGGAAAGTGTCGATACGAAAGCCCTAGGTGTTCCAGTAGTTGAGGCTGATTTTCGTGAACGCCGAGGTGGCAAACTCAAGTTCATCACCTTCAATGCGAAAGTGGCTCGTGGGAAGCTCGCACAGTTGGTCGTTCAAAATCAGATCACTGATCTAAAAGGATTGGAAGACCTTGATGTAAATGGCTATTGCTATGATGCCGAGCGTACAACGGAAGGGATGGTAGCTTTTACAAAGGAGGAAGCCTAGCTAATTCTAATTTGGTTTCACAAACGCTTTCGACCAAGCCTTCTGCTCGTTACGAAGTAAAATGGCATACATGCCTGGGGGGAATGAGCTTACGTCGATAGGGCCAGATGGTGTGGTTTCAAGCAGGTGCTGGCCGCTACTTGTGTAAATGCTTAGTGCAAGACTTTCCGATCGAATGGATGGATCTAATACGATTACATCGAGCTCAGCACTTTGCCAGTCATAGGAAAGAGAGAAAGCTTCGTCGGCAGTCGCCACCTCTTCCGAATCGCTAAAATTGACGCAGTCTCCTGTTCGAAAATCGGTCAAGGTATATGGTGTACCATCTGGTCCAGGATTTCTCAAATTGAGGCGTAGAAATACTGTGTCTTGGCTCAACTTAAAAAATGATCGTCCAAGTGTACAAAAGTCAGGAAACATTGCACCATCAACTGGATTTCCTACTAACACACCTCGCGCTCCAATCTCGATGTACTCGTATTGACTACATGAAACTTCTCCATATTGGACTAAAGTCAAATCGTCAGGAGGAAGCACACCCGCCAATAGTTCGACTACTTCAACGCTGTAAATTGTCTCATACCCTATCATTATTGAATCCGTCAACTCTACAACTGCAAGAAAACTTACATCGTCTCCAGCATTCGCTTGATCACCTAACTGACACAAGCTTCGATTAGCATCAGGTGTACATGAACATGCGTAGGTATCTGCAGCCACCAACAGTGATAGAACGAGGATAGTAATAATAGAAAAAGGCAGAAATACAGTTTTACTTTTCATGTCGATACTACTTGGAGATATTTTGTCTGATCCTAAAGTATAAAAAATGTCTGAAGACTAGTAATCACTTCATCCCATTCCTTATCCGATATTTACCGCATGCAACTCACCCTTCATCAACGAACGCTCCGCTTGCGCAATCACTTCACGATTGCACGCAACACACGCACAGAGCAGCAGACAACCGTTGTTGAGCTGAGTGACGGCGAAGGAAATGTGGGTTACGGCGAGGTGAGCGACAATCCCTATTACACGCAGGCAAGTCCCGATGTAGTTGCTATAGTATTGTCTTCTGTAAAGGAGGTTTTGGCGACAGCAGACCCAGACAAGCCTACACGACTCTACGACGAAGTGCATAGCCAACTCGCGATGACAGGCGAGGTGAACTACTTCGCACTCAGTGCACTCGATATGGCCGCCCATGATTTGGCAGCCAAACGTGCTCAGTTACCGCTGTACAAGTATTGGAGATTTGATTGGGAAAGCGAAAAGATTCCTCCTTCCAATTACACCTTGAGTATTGATGCGCCGATCGAGGTTTTGGCGACAGCTCAAGAGACAGCTTGGCCGAGTTTTAAAATCAAACTTGGCGGAAAGGACGACTTAGCAACCATCGATTTGTTGCGCAAAAATCTTCCGCAAACACAGTTGTGTGTAGATGCAAATGGCTCTTGGGAAGTTGAAGAAGCTCTCGTCAACATCAAGCATTTGAAGGAGCGGAATATTGCCTTCGTT
>CALDTK010000068.1 GCA_937924035.1 uncultured Saprospiraceae bacterium
CCTGGAATACGATTCGTAAGGTTGTTGGTCTTCGAAAGCTTGACCTTGCCCTTTTTACTTCGACGGTAAAAGCTAGACTTGTTGTCATGTAGATCCTTGAGGTGCTCTACGCTCGTCTTCGTCATTCCGGCGACACCCCAAATATGCTCTTCCATGTAGTCCTCGTAGGTCTGCCCTGAAACAGCTTCGATAACCATCCCAAGAACAACATAGCCGTAGGTTGTGTAGTGCTCCGCATTCCCAGGTTCGTCGATCAAATCTCTATCTTGAAAGACTTTGGCAGCTGCCGTAAGGCTTTCATATTCTACCTCACTTTGAGCTTCCTTTCCAGACTTATAAGCACCAATACCTGATGAGTGGAGGAGTAGCATGCTTGTTGTTATGCGATCTGCGTGACGCTTTGGGTAGTTTGGCAGATAGGTGGCGATGGGTTCGTCAAGGTCAAGTGCTCCTCGCTCGTACAATTGCAAGGCCGCAACCGCCGTCATTGATTTCGCTATGGAGGCCGTTCTGTTGACCGTTAACCTTTCAAATGGAGTTTCTGACTCAACATCTCGATATCCTGCGTTCGCCATAATCACTTCTTCACCGACAGATAGTCCAGCGACCACACCTGCAAATTGACCATCTGCGACATCTTGCTCCAAGCTTTGTTGAAGCAGTGCTGCAGGAGAGGATTTTTGAGCTTTCAGGGGGCTTAGTAAACTGAATAGTATGGCGATAAGAGAAAGAAGAGCTTTCATGGCAAGTCGTTTTTTAGAATTTGACAACACCACAAAGAAGGGGGCTTGCAAGTCAAATATGCTAGTGTTTAAGCCCCTTTGGGGCGAAACCTAGCTACTTTGGGACGAATGCATTCATGTCCAATAGGCTAGTCTTGTATTTTTGAGAGACGGGAACGGTCTTTTGGGTCAAACCCAAGGTCGAGCCATCCTTCCATTCGATGAAATGCCGCGGATTTACCAGGTAAGAGCGGTGGACTTGTACCATTTCGGGGACGCTTGCCTGCATTTTGCGCAGACTATTTCGCAAGAGTTTTTTTTGCAATTGACCATCGATTAAATAATGGACAGCTACATAATTATTGGCTGCTTCTAAGGCAACGAGGTCTGAGATGGAGAGTTTGAGGATGTCTAGCTTATTATCGCCTACAAGGGTCACAGTCGCTTCTGACAGATTGTTCTCATCGTTTTTTCTCATTAGGTATGCCACGAAATACCTGCCTGCAACAATTACGGGAATCAAAATTGTGATTGTTGGACAGTAGATGAGCAAAGAGAAATCGAAGAAGCTATAGTCACCATTTACGAGATCTGTTTTGTAGTACAAGTAGATGAGAGGTAGACTGTATATACAGAAAAATGAAACCAATGCGAGCTCATTCCGCAGTGTCCATTTCCCCCATCGACCGTAAAGCCAGTTCTGGAAAGGAATGAGAAGTGCATAACTGCCAAAAAACACTAGTCCATAACCAATCATAAGAATGGTTCGGATCCTTAACGAAAGTTCTCCCGAGTCAAAGGGGCCAATCAAAACTAAGAATAGGTATAGCCACACACCTATCCCTAAACCTACCAGCAGCTGAGGTTTGTACTTGAGATTTAGTGCTATTGGTCTAGTTAGCATTGGAATAGCAAGCTACAAGAATGTTCTGGCTTCAAATTGTTTAGCCTCACCAATAGACCAGTCTGCAGTAGATCGAATAAGATTTGCTAGAACTGTGACTTTGTTTTGAGCATTTTTTTCTGGGGCCATCCTATTTTGAACTTAGTTTTTCATAGAGTGTAGGTAGAAAATTCTTCTTCAGCTTTCGCCAAAACCTTCAGATCGCTAGCGCAAAAGCTTCATAAGCTCAACGCAGCTAATGGGACTCAAATACCTCCTTATTGGGTGAAAAGTTAGCTAGCTTCTTTTTCAGTTCTTTTGCACACTATGCTTAATCGCCTAAAACACCTACTGAAAAGTAAGCGCCAAGTCTTCGCTGAGCTGTGTAGTGCCAATGAATTGACCCTAAATTTTGATCAAAACAAGTCAGAGCTCAAAGTGCTTGAAGACATCTTTAAGGTCAGAGAGTACGCCGACTATTTTCCTTTTTACAAGCATGCTACAGTGGTTGATGTCGGTGCTCATTACGGCTATTTTTCGCTTTTTGCTGCAGCAAATACAGCTTCTTCTTCAAAGATTGTAGCGATCGAACCTAGTCCTTCTAATTTCAAGCAGCTCAAGCAAAATCTCAGAGATAACCAAGTTAGTAATGTGAAGATTTGCCAATCTGCAATTGGAGGAAAGACGGGTGAAGTAGCTCTTTTTGAAGGGAAAAATTCTAACCATTCTATCGTTGATGGGAATGCTCTTGCAAACCGAAAGTCGGGTGGGCAGAAAGTAGCTGTAAAGACGCTTGAGACTCTTCTCATAGAGCTAGCTATCGACCATGTAGACTTCCTGAAAATGGACTGTGAAGGAGCAGAATATGAGATTTTTGGGACCTTACCTGCACATGTATTTGATCGTATATCTACGATTTCGATGGAATTTCATGATCTCAAAGACTCATCTTGTACAGCTGAGGTTTTGATCGACGAGCTTAAGGCTCATTCGTTCGAAATCGTTAAGTACGCTTATGGAGCGACGTCGATGAATTTGAATTATGGGAGATTGGTAGCGACAAAAATGAAGTAAGGCCAGAGGTCGAATTTCGAAATGCTTTTAACTGCTCAACGGCCTAGCTTACCGATCCTTCTGAAAATCAACCGTTCGTCTATCAAGATTCGCATTCACGATACAAATACCGATATTAGAGTTTATCAGTATTTGTTCCAACACAGACTATGCTGCGGTTCAAAACATGAGATTTGTGAAATCTATTTCTTGTAGGCTAGTGTGCTTGGTAATCGTGCTTTTGTACGTATCGATAGGAAATGCCCAACAGCATAATTTTACCAATTATACGATCGAAGATGGTTTGCCAACCAACTATGTATATGGTGTTGTAGAGGACGATAGGGGCTACATTTGGGCATATACAGAACAGGGAATAGCTCGTTTTGATGGTTATGAATGGAAGGCTTTTGGATTGAATGATGGTTTAAGTACCCTGGATTGTTATTCGATGTGTCCACTTACAGATGGGTCTTTTTTAGTTGGAGGTAAGGGGTGGCCTTCGGTTGTGAAAGGGGATAGCATTTTTCACTTACCGATCCCAAAGAATCCTAATTTTAAGGATCTCTATTTTCAATCCTCTGAATTACGAGAAGGTTATCCTCCCAAAATTCTTTATTTAGAAGGTGATCCTACAGAGCCTCGAAAGAACCTACTTGTTTATTCTGTCGATTCGGTCAATACATATGTAGCCAGTCCCTCAAACGATATGTTTATTGGGTCAGATGCAAGGATATTTAAGTCGGACCAAGATCGATTGTTTCTCGAAGAAAGTCTTGACCATCTAGAACAACCACAAGATAATCTATTCTTTGTCGGCCAGCTTGGTGAACTTCCCTTTATATTTTGGAAATCACCTTTCAGTTATTATCGAGATGGAGCCATAGTTGGTGATGGAGGTAAGTCCACGTATAACAGCTGTAGAGCAGGGGTTTATGATGATCAATTGCAGTTGTATGTCGATAGCGTTTTGTATAGGTATGATCGCTCATTACTAGGAATTGTTGATTCAGTAAATATTTCGAACTGGTGTAGAAAGTATGATGTCAACAGAGTGTTTCAAGCAAAGAATGGAGATTTGTGGATCGCCACGAGGTCAAAAGGAATACTTCACATAGGTGCAAACAATAGGAAAATTAAAACTGTATCCGATAAAAATAAGCAGTCATTCCCAGTAGAAGGTGTAGTCACAGTCGATAGCACGGTTTATGTGGCAGACGATAGGTCAAATTTGTACAGACTAAAAAGTGACGAACTGATTTCCATTGGAGTTGATAAAGCGGTGAGAAAGGACTCTAGATATAAATTTTTGAGAAGGTCGCTTGATGCGGGAGTCGTCATTGGAAGAGGAGGGAGGATTGTGAAATTGAAGCAAGACAAGTTAACTGTAATAGACCCTTTTTTAGGGGATACTGAAAATGAATTGAGTCGTATCTACCGTGGGAAATTTAATTTCACAGAAAATGAAGTACCGAGGCTTGAGATATTTGAAGGAGTGTCTGATTATTTTGAATATAATAATTTTGTATTTATAGAGGATGTACATCATCATTTCTGTCGTAATAGTAATGGCGATTGGCGAGTTGGTAGGAGCCCTCATGATTTGATATTTGAGAAAAAGCCGATTGCGAATAGGGGATATTTTTATGTAGGCAACGGCGATAAACTTTTACGTTGGTCTGCTTCAAATATTGACACACTTTGGAATTCTGATAGTTTAGAAATATCAGCATTGTATGAATTAGAGAATAAATCTGTCCTCATCGGGACTAAGGCGCAAGGCGTGTTTCGGGTTTCGCTGGGACGTGATGTTGAGGTAGATAAATTATTTTCATCTAAACATGTAACATCTCTAGCCTCCAATACAACTGGGGAATATTGGGCTACGACATACTCAGGTGTTTATCGATTTGATGAGCAAGGTGTTATAAATCTACACTTGACACATGACAATGGCTTACCGTCAGATGAAACGTATGATTTAGACTTTTATGCGGACTCGGTAGCGGTAGGAACAGGTAATGGCTTGGCTATTTTCGCCCAAAATCTCACAAATAACAATGCTCTAAAAGTTCCTGATCGTTTTGTGCAAGTCAATGGCATTGAAGTCGAGGGTAAAGAAGTTAAATCTTATGACTCACGACTTGTTCTAAAGCCTGGTGAAGATGATTTAGAGATTGATTTTAGCTTGTTGCATCCTGGCAGTAGTGGAGATGTTGAGTATGAGATTGAACTAGAGCCTTATTTGCAAGAGGCCATATTTCAGAACTCAAGAAGCATTCGCTTTTCTCAACTGGATCCAGGTGATTATTCCTTTTTTGTTTCTGCGACTGCGATTGATGGTTCGAAGTATCAGCTTGAGTATCCTCTTGAAATAGTTGTTGAGACCTATTTCTATAGACAACTTTGGTTTCAACTTCTTTGCTTGGTACTTTTAGTAGGTGGCGGTTGGCTTTATTATCGTTCTAGGCTTAAAAATCGATACAAAGAGGCCTCCGAACGACAAAGTAACGAACAACGAATCAGTGAATTGCAGTTGGAAGCTTTGCGCTCTCAGATGAATCCACACTTCGTCTTTAATGCTCTTGGAAGTATTCAATACTATATCCAGTCTGAAGAAAAGGACTTAGCAGATAGCTATTTGACCAAGTTTGCGCAACTTATGCGGAAGTATTTAGACAGCTCAAAGAAAAACTTAGTTACTGTTAGAGAAGAGTTAGATCTTCTAACGCAGTATATGGAGTTGGAAAAAATGAGATTTGATCACGGATTTAAATTTGAATTTGATATTGGTGATCAAGTCGAAGATTCTGATCACTTGCCATCCATGATTCTTCAGCCTTTCGTTGAAAATGCAATCATACACGGAATAGCGAATCGTAAAACTCCTGGCGGAAAAATTCTCATCTCAATCTCAATTGAGAATGGTGAAACTGTGGTCATCATTTCTGACAATGGAATTGGAATAGAGCATTCGAACAAGCTAAAACGAAAAGGCCACAGAAGTAGAGCCACAGAAATTACAAACGAACGGATAGCTGCGATGCGCAAATCGGGGCATGCAAAAATTGACTTATCCTACGAAGTTCCATTTCCCGATCGTAAGGAAAATCCTGGTGCAAAAGCCATACTTCGAATAAATTATGACCAAGATGAAGATTGATGCTATTGTGGTTGACGATGAATCAAAGTTGCGGAAAGTAACCATCGATAAGCTTAAAAAGCTATGCCCGAACGTTCAAATCGTTGGAGAGGCAGCTAATGTCCCAGATGCTTACGATCTGATTAATTTAACATCTCCAGATCTTGTGTTTTTGGACATTGCGATGCCTGGGGAGAACGCTTTTGACCTACTCGAACGGTTTGATGCCATCGATTTTGAAATTATTTTCATTACAGGTTTTAACGACTATGCGCTTGATGCTCTTAAGGTCAGTGCAATCGACTATGTACTAAAGCCTGTAGGGGGAGAAGAATTAATGCAAGCAGTAGTGAAAGCTATTGATCGAATACGAGAACGAGATACCATTAAGCGCTATGAGGTTTTGCGCCACAATATTGACCATGTGGGCAAGCAATCAACCAAAATTGCTATCCCTAGTCAAACAACTTACGATTTTGTCGCTGCCGAAAATATCATCCGCTGCGAAGGCTGGGAGAAGTACACTAGGATTCATCTTTCTACGGGTGAGGTGCTTATTGCTAGTTTGAATATTGGCCATTTTCGGGAGCTACTTACTCCCTATGGGTTCTATTCGACCCACAAATCTCACCTGATAAATATTCAGAAGGTTAAACGCTATAAGCGAGAGGGAATAGTAATGATGAGCGATGATTCAGAAATCCCAGTGGCGAGACGTCGAAGAGATCAGTTTGTGAAAGACGTGATAGAAATTTGATACTTCTTACTAGGAGCCAAGCCCTACGGAAACACTATTAGTATCGAATTATTTTCTTTTTAAAAAAAAGCCAACTCATCTATGTGATGAGTTGGCTAAGGTAAAATAAGCAATATAAAAGAGCAAAGAGTTTAGTTTGAGTTCTTAAATGTCCATTGGGTCGGATTACGTTTTATTAAGAGAATCTACATTTCATTTCCGATGTTGATTACAAGAAAGAGCATTTTCCTCAGCTTTACTAGTGCAAATGGACTAACGGTAGCTTGGGGCAGAGCATCGGTTAGAAATGTCTTTAAGTGTACAATTCCCTTTTTTTGCCGTTAAAAGCGGCAATATCATAGTTCTGTGTAGCAATTTATTGCATATCAACAGTATAGGAATGGCGATAATCCATATGTAATTGAATTTCGCTAATAGCTCGATAACGACTTCAAACCGTAGAGTTTTAGGCAAGCATGATCGGGTAGAGTCAAGTCTAGCTCGATGTTCAGGAATGCAAGGAATTTTTCTAGGGTCTGGATTCTGTTTTTAAGCGCGCTATGTGCTTGTAAAGGACTCTATTCCTGCTTTATCTCCATCCCCAGGAGCGGAAGACCTTTCACTTCGTGATATTTCAATGCTGCGGTAATACAAGCTTTCAACTCTTTTTCTGGTACTTCCTCCTTAAATGAGAAGAGTATCGCGCGATTCTTTTCATACTTGAAAAAGTCACCATATACCTCTCGGAAGGTCTCGACGAGTTTGCTCGTACATTTAAAGTACATCGCATATTGGTCTGGTGTTTTCGCTTTCCAGTCAATTCTAATAGTGCTGCCTTTCTTAGCGATATAACTCGGTTCTCCCCATTTCAACGTTTCTTCTAGGTTCTCTATGCCTGCTGTTTTGGCGGAAGCTAGAATCAGGGATCGGAGGTGGTTGATCCGCTTTCTTACTTCAGGAGAGTAAGCCGAAAATTTCAGAGCTACACGCGAATCTGTTCTAAGGTTAACGTTATGTGGCATGCATCCAATATAGTGCAACCATCACTTCTCATTAAAGTCCTTTTCTTCGTCAGACTTATGTTCAACTTCAATCCGTATTCAGGTTTACTACTCATCGGATGCATCCAAGCTCTGGTGTTTGCAACCATTCTTTTGTTTAGGTGGAAAAGAGATGAGCGACTTCATGACTTATTCGCGGCACTTACTTTGATTGTTGGCGGACTTTACGCAGCGCAATGGATGCTTGGATTCGCAGGCTGGTACGATGACCGAGACTGGCGAAGTACCATCATGTTTTACATAGAGTGGGATCACCTTGTTGCCTTAGGACCTCTCACTTGGCTGTATTTCAGATCACTGACCAATACCGATTTTCGGTGGGAGAAAAAGTATTGGCTCCATTTACTCCCGGCTATGCTATTTGCAACAATACCTATTTGTCTGACGGCTTACGACTTCATTGGACATGCGCTGCTCGGAGGAAATGCTTTTGAGGGTTTTGGCGGGAGTCGTGGCCCAGCAATGGAATTCAAGCATACGAATAGCTTCATGGGATTTATAGATACTTCCGAAGATGTGATCGCGCGAGTTCTGCTTCCAATTTACCTCATTTTTACCTTGAAAGAGTATAGGGCTTATCGAAATTACGTAGCCAACCAGTTTGCTAGTGGAGTGGAGTACAATCTCTCGGGCCTACGGATTTTGCTTTACACCTTCCTTATAGGCATTGGGCTAGCTTATCTCAGTGAAGTGGTTGCGATAGTAAGCGGTATCGAATCCTATAGCGATGTCTGGCCGAGATATTTTGCAATCTCAATTTTGGTTTACGCGGCAGCGATCCAATTTTTTCGACTCGATGCTCGACAGACCCGTCAACTTAGATTCGAGCATTCTGTTGAAGTAAAGGAAGAATTGCCGCCCGATCTTGACCGTTGGGTTGGAAAACTCGAAAAGCAGTTGGATACTTACGAAGACTTCTTGAAGCCAGACCTGAAACTTGCAGATCTTGCAAAGAAGATTGGCGTCAATACTTCAGTGATGAGCAAAGTGATAAATGCGCACTACGGTATGAATTTTAATGACCTCATTAATGCGAGACGATGTAATGCGTTTATGGAACGTATTCAAAACGGAGAGCATAAGCAGCACACATTGCTAAGTCTTGCACTTGATAGCGGGTTCAATTCGAAGTCAACGTTTAACAGAGCATTTCGCAAGCATTTCGGTTACTCTCCGGGAAAAGCCGTGCAAAATTTGACGACGATTTAGGTTCAAATGATGATTTGACACGTCCCAAACCCTGATGTGGAGCGGGTGAGGCGCCAAGTGACGACACATTTGCACCTCACCAATACCAAATACTGCTAGTCATAATCAAGCTAGCTATTTAGTGTTCAAAACCAAACATCATGCGTTTTCAAGTCCTTTTTTTCGCACTTCTTTTCACAGCCCTCACAGCGAGCTGCCAGTCCTCTTCTGCCGGAGTAGACATTCCTGCCAAACAAACTTTCCTGCTCGGTGAGTACGCCGATTATAGCTACAAAGCCAAGCTAGAAAACAAAGGATCGCAAGCGGTAACTATAGAGTTACGCAGTAAGGAAAAGGGTGAACTCGTTTCGTCCATTCAGCTTTCGCCAAAACAATCTGAATCCTTCCAAGTGCCTGCAGACCAAATCGTAGCCATGGTGAATTCCTCTAATCGCAAAGCGAAGATTTTCGCTAAAATGAGCAAAAAAGTGATCGGTATGAGCTACGTCGGCCAAGAAGAGGAAATCGACTTAGCAACAATTCAAGCTGCGCGTGTACCATCTTCTAACGAACCAATTGCTATAGATAGTAATGCAGGTCCAGCGAAAGAAAAAGCAAAAGCAACTGTTAAGTCGGGCGAGGCTTTCGTACTTGGAGAAGGTACGAGTGACAACTATGCTGTAGACATTAGCAAAGTAGGAGGCAGCATTAAAGTGAGCATACGTGATCGCCGGACCAACGAGCAAACTCAAGGATTTGGCTTGGGAAATATGGGGATAGAAAAGGTCAATATCCGCCCATACGAAGTCATTTACCTCGTACATGATGGAGGTATTCCAGCTCGCGTATCAGTAGACTTTAGTCAGCCGGTAAGTGGGGCTAGGGTAGTGGAAGTGGATTAGGGGCTAATCCTTCTTATTTTTCACCCACTTCTCCAGCCACTGGTCTTGTTCCCATAAGAGATGCATGATGGTCTCGCGACTGCGGTAGCCGTGACTCTCGTGTGGGAACATGACCAAGCGTACCGTTGCACCTAATCCTTTTAGCGCATTGAAGTACCGTTCTGACTGCATTGGGTAGGTTCCAGAATTGTTATCTGCTGCACCGTGAATCAACAATAAGGGCTCGTTAATTTTATCGGCATGCATGAACGGACTCATGTTGTAATAAACTTCAGGAGATTCCCAATAATTACGCTCCTCACTTTGGAATCCAAATGGAGTTAACGTACGATTGTATGCACCTGAGCGTGCTATTCCCGCGGCAAACAAATCCGAGTGGGCAAGTAAGTTGGCCACCATAAAGGCGCCGTAACTGTGTCCGCCAACAGCAACCCGCTCTCTGTCAATGTAACCAAGCGCATCAACGGCATCGATGCCGGCTTTGGCGTTGGCGACGAGTTGTTCACGGAAAGAATCATTGGGTTCTTCATCACCTTCACCAACGATTGGAAAAGCTGCGTCATCGAGCACTGCATAGCCACGAGTAATCCAGTAAAGTGCTGATCCCCAGTATGGGTAGGTAAATTCGTTGGGGTTGCTCGTATTCTGACCAGCACTTGCTTTGTCCTTATATTCAACAGGATAAGCCCACATAATCATGGGCAATTTCTCGCCTGATTTGCGGTCATAATTTGGTGGGAGGTAGAGTGTTCCTGTCAATTCAAGGCCATCTTCACGCTTGTAAGTAATGACTTCCTTATATGCTTTGGCAATCGACTCGAATGGGTTGGCAAAGCTGGTGAGTTGCGTAAGTGCGGCATCACCGGTAGCCTTGCCGTCGGTTTTACGGAAGTAGAAATTTGGATACACCGAAGGCGACTCCAGGCGCATTAAAATCTGCTGTGTTTTCGGATTGTATCGATAAAGGGATTCCACTTTATCGGTGTAAGCAGACTTGTAAATGGTATCCGTCGCACCTGTTTTTAAGTCGACTTTCGTCAAAAACGGAAATTGCCCAGAAGCGGTAAACCCATCGCCAAGCATGTACGCGCGTCCGTTTTCGAGGGAGAGTACATCGCGGCCATACTTACCTACGCTGGTCACAGGGCTCCCAGGGTCAGAATAACGATCTTGATAGTTGCGGTCAAAAAGTACTGTTGGTTTTGCGGAAGCATCACCAGGATTAAATGAGTAGACCTTCAAGTTGCGTGTTGGCCACCACAAGTCGTAGGCAACGGCGAGTTCATCGTTGCCCCATTCAATGCCTCTGAAGCGCTGCTTGGTTTTGAGTATGGATTTTCCTTTACCTGTGAAGGGTGCTTCGAGTTGGAAGACCTCATCTCTAAATTCAACTTCGTTGGCAGGATCACCGCCATCGAGTACCTCCGCATAAACGAGTGTATGTGGTCGGTCAGCTCGCCACTCAAAGTCACGGCGACCGGGACGCTCGGACATAAATCCTTTCGGAAGTTCCTCAATCAACCCTATGTCGGCGACTGTAGAAACGAGCTTTCCCATTTTGTCATAAATCGAATAACTTGTCGGAAAGCGGTAATACGGGACGATATACGAAAACGGCTTGCTAATCTCACTAACCATGATGTAATCCCCACTCGGTGAGACATCGATGTTGCGATACATGCCGTCTCCACGCCAGGTTTTGGTCTCATTTGTAATCGAAACAGTGACAAGTTCTGCTCGCGCTAATTGAGAAAAATCGTGTTCGTCGTACGGGTTTTGCAGCAGGTCTTGATACGTACGATTTTGTGCTTTTGCCCCATCATTCGAAGAGATGGTAGGTCCTGAAGGAACTGCATCTGCGCGGACAATGAGCGGTTCACGTTTGCTCGAAACGGTCTTAACAAGAAGCGTTTTGTTGTCGATCCAATTGTGTGCATCGCGCAAGTTGGCATTGAGCGGACCTGCATGGATGCGCTTGGCTTTTGCAGCTTCTACGTCGAGTATCCAAAGTTCGACACTCTCACTTGTGGTGTGTGTCATCGCTACATGCTTGTCGTCTGGCGACCAGCTGAAGTTGGCCAATTTGGGTTTTGGCGGAAGCCCTGAAACCGCTCTTGCGGCGGTCTTCGGACTCTTGAGTGACTTGACCGAAAGACCCGTGTAGTAACGCGTCCGAGATCCGATGTCGGTTTTTGGATCAATACGCAAACCTGCGAGTCTCAGCTCTTTGCGTGCTAGGTCTTCGATCGAGACATACGCATCTCGCTCGCGCATTACCATCCACGTGTTGGCGTTGTCGATTAATACACTTGGGGCCAATTTTGCATCGGCCAATTGTAAGATATCATCAGGCGGCACTTGGTAGCCGAGTGGAGATTGTGCGCTCAGGGCGCTTCCGCAAAACAGGAGAACTGTTGCTAAGAGGAAATTTTTTACTGGGGACATGGAGGGAAGGTAGTGATCACTTCTCAACAGACAGACACCTAGTGGCGATTTCCTAAATCATGCAGGATTTTTTATAAGGTTATGCATCAATTCAAAACATCATGTCGTGACAAATCGCGTACTACCCTTAAATAAATTAAGGAATCGGTCAGTGCATTTAACTGTTAAACTGCTCTCCTGCGCCGCACTTAGGTTATGTTGACTGTTACGCATACAAGCCGCATACCGGTGTCTAATTTGGAGCAATGGGTTTCCCATCTAGTTATGCATCCAGCAGCAAAGCGATCCAGCAACGCAGTGGTCAAGCAGCGTTAGCGGTCTTTCTACCGGCCTGCGGTCGCTAAAACTTAACCCCCACTTCAACCAACAGCACCCTCCCCAACAACGCCACATCTGTACCTAAAGCTGTGAGTGTAGGACGCTGTGCATCCGTATTTAAATTCAAGATGTACTGCCGTTGGGTGACGTTGGCGCGATTCAAAGCATTATATAAACGCAGCCCAACAGAGAAAGACTTTTGATGCTGAGGAAGGCGTACAGGCTTTTCTTGGGTTTTGCCGACGTTAGCCGCGTGGGATCGCGGGAAAGGCTGCTCAAATTTCCCGAACAAGTCTAATCGATGATAGGCAGGTAGTTGCTCTTGAAATGCATTAGGGTCTAATTGTTCGCGATCAGAGGCTTCGGAAACCACGTTGAGATCGTTATACACCAATCCGCTGGCCGCCTCGAAATTAAAGCCACCCGACCATCGCCCATGCGTATAACTGTGCGTCGTAGCCAAACGATGCCGACGATCATCAGGCGCTCGTTGCCAAGCACCTCGCGATACCGCAAGAAATGACTGCTGACTGCGAGAAAGGGTGTAGGCTAGTTGACCGGAAAAATTCCCCGACTCATATAGAATGTCTACATCGACTCCAAGCACTTCTCCTTCCCCGGAGAAGGTGTTGAACGTTGGAAGAGGTGTCCCAATAGTTCGGTCGTTGTTGACTCCTATGGTGCTAGAAAGTGTAGCTAAGATTCCTGGAAGATTGCGGTAATACCCTTCAACTGAAATATTGAATTTTTCTGTTTCTTTGGAAAAACCAAGCGTATAATTATGCGCTTCTGCTTGCGGATCACCTTCCTTCTCGTCAAGCACTAAAATCGTATAATTTTGACCAAACTGATTTTCGTGTTGTAAAGCACGTGCAGCTTGGCGCGTATAGGAATACCCACCATGAATTCGTAAGCTGCCAGCTGCTTCTGAGGAAGGGACATGGTAGGTTAGAATTGCCCGCGGACTGAGCCACGCTCTATTGAGATCAATGGATTGAGTGGCTCTAAGCCCAGTATTTATTGAGAAATCCTTACCTATTGCTTGCTCGCGTGTCGCAAATGCATGCAGCCGAGTCCCCGTTCTGTCGATATCTAAAGGGGCGCGTACTCTGAAGCTAAATCTAGCTTGCGTCTGTAAAAATTGTCCTTGAATACCTGCACTCCAAGAGTTAGTGCCTTTATTATTTCGGACGGAAAGTTCAATTTGCTGGTCGGTAATAGTATTGTCTAAATCATTATCTATAGCTTCAACTAAACGTGTTCCTATTAAGTTGCTTACCGAAAAATCAGAATTTGCATCTAGAGATTGTTCGTAATTCGTTCGATGAGCCGAAAGTGTATAGCTTACGTTTTCTAATTTATAATGTAAGCTTGCGCCAAAACCTAAGTTCCGCCATGAGCTTTCTTCCACGTATGAACCCTCTAAGGTCAAGGGTCGGCGACGATCATCAATAATTTCTCGGGAGTCAGAACCGTAGGAATATTCGTCCTTTGAAGAATAGCCATTTACCATGCCTGACCAGCGTGAACCACTCGGCACAACATCCAATCTTATATATCCATCGTAGTAGGAAAAGTCGGGCGTTGTTACCGTCGTAATCCCATCCAAGGCATCGTTGACTGCTCCCGCTTCTTGAAAAGTAGTCGTCCCCGAAACGTTCCCCAAGCTGCTTCGACCACTTGCTAAAAATCTCACTGGTCCGCTGATGCCAGTAAGGGTGGCTGCAGCAGAAAGTTGATCGACATTCAGTTGGAGGCTGTTTAAATTATTGGGAATCGATTGAATGTCCATCATGCCCCCTCTAAATCCGCCACGGTCGGCAGGGTAGTGCGATCGGTACAAATTGACACGCTCAACTGCTTGCGGATTGATTGCTGAAAACAAGCCAAAAAGGTGGTCGATATGATACAGCGGAATCCCATCTAATTCAACCAACGTCTCCGATCCTTGGCTTCCTCTTATGGCAGGAAGTGCGCTTTGACCGTCAAGGCTATTCACCCCCGCAATTCCTACGAATCCAAAATTATTGAGAGCAACTGGCGGAAGTGGACGGGCATTGAATGCTGCCGCATCTTTGGATTGCAGAACTGATGATACGGGTTCTAAAAATCTACTCGGTAGAGGAGCGATCACTTCTGCCAAAGCGGTGATCATCGTATCCCTGCGCATCGTAATCGATGAAAGACTCGGGCCTATGTTTTCGATTCTTTCAGTGACGTACCCCACGTAGCGAACGGTCAGCGCTTGGGGTACTTCACTACCAGACAAAACAGCTTTTCCAGTTGCATCTGTTACCCAAATTCTACCGTCAGGACTTTGCACACTTGCGCCAACAAGTGGTTCGCTTCCATTCGTGATTTGGAGGGTAAGTTGGTCTAGCGTTTTACTTAGGTCCACACCTCGCTTAGCAATAAGAATGAGCGCGTCATTTTCCTTTCGAAACTGAAACCCTAAACGAGGAAGTTCCGCTTGTAACGCGTCCCAGGTTTTGACGAAAGTTGTGTCTACGTCAACACCATTTATGTCTTGCAATATGTAGGAAAAGGTCAAGCTTTCGCTTGCTTCAAGCTTTTGGAAAAGTTCTGCTAAGGGAATATCATTTTCATTGCTTTTCGTTGAAGACTTTGGTGCTTGCGCCAAAACCCCCATCGCGCAAATTGTGCAACAGAGGCTAATCAAAAACGTGAAAACGTTGCGGCCTCGCGGCATAGCTTAGTTCAACTTTATGATCTGCTGGCTTGTGTCAACTTGTGTCTGCAAAACGAAATTAATCCGCTCGATCGCCAACGGGAAATCCTTTGTAGGAACTTCGATTGTCACCTCTTTATTGAGTAAAGCTTTGTCAACGTTAAAGCCTCGCGAATAATACCGTTCAAAGTTCTCGATCACATCAGCAACCGATTTCTCTTTGAGGATAAGTCTGCCGTCGCGCCATGGAGCAATCGACTCAACTTTTGTCGGCATTACCTCGGACAAACCTGTCTCTGTGCCTGTCACTGAAAGCCCTCTCGTCAATAAGGTTTCATCAGATTTTCGCGTCACTTTTACTTTCCCCGTTGCGCAAGCAACTGCCAGCTCATATCGTGCTTCGACAGAGAACGAGGTGCCCAAAACGGCCACATCGCCTACAGAGGTGTGCACCGTAAAAGGGCTACCTTTTTCTACATCGAAAAAGGCTTCTCCTAGTAAGTTGAGATCGCGTTTGTCATCTGCATAGTTCACACGTAAGGTGGACGCTGGAGCCAAGTACACTTTACTGCCATCCTCTAGCGCAACGATTCTACTTTCGCCTGCTTCTGTTCTATATACTTCTCCGCCCAGCTGCAGGTTGAACACCAAATAAAGTGCACCTACGGCAGCGACTGCCATGGCAGCTACGCGTCCCCATTGCTTACGTTGTACCCAGCCACGAAGACCAACAACTTTTGCGGTTTTCTTAGGTGCGATGTCGGTTGTGCTCTCTGCAATTCTATCCCAAAGCGCATCTACTTCAGAAGAAGCAACAGGATCGACACTTGGTAATTCTTGGTCAATTTGACGAAGAATGCGTTGCACCTTCATCATTTTCACCGCCTGTTCTGGATGCTGTTCGAGCCAAGCTTCCCAAGCTGTGGCTTCAGTACCGTTAAGCACATACGCCTGTACGACTGGGTCTGCGGCCAGGTCGTCAATTGAAAAGGATGTGTAGGCGTTATTCATACCGAGGCCTGCAAGAGGGTTTCAAAGAGATAAGTGTCCAAAAGCAGTTTTGTACCCAAGGCGGACAATAAAAATGTTATTCCGAGCGATTTACGCAGTTTTCCAATGGCTCGTGCGAGGGTATTCCGAGCGCTTTGGTAGCTGATGCCAGTCACTTCGACGATGTCTTCGTAATCGAGGTTTTGAGTAAACCGAAGCTCGATCAGCTCTCTTTCTCGCTCAGATAATTGTCCCACTGCTGCTGCGAGTGTAGCTGATTTGGCTACCGTTAGTTCAACGTTGACCAATTCGCTTTCGATCGAAGGTGCTTCGTCTTCAGGTGCTTCTGAAAGTTCACCGGTCTTGCTTGCTTTCTTGTTGGCCCGCAATAGATCATTGCGTAGCGCGATGAGCAAATACGGGCGTGGATTAGCTGCTGGGTTGAGTGTCGCATGCTTTTCCCAGAGGCGCACAAACAAGTCGTGTACGGCGTCTTTGACCCTATCCATTTCCGCAAACTGCTTTCCATAGCGGATCAACGCCTCACCGTGTTCGCGGTAGAGGGCTTCAAGCGCGGAAGCTTCGCCTTGAATGAGGGATTGCCAGAGAGGATTCACGGGGGTAAGTTAGTGGGCCGAGGGCCTAATTGTTAATTGGTAATTTTTGAAATGACAATTTCGAGAACGCAATGCAGTTTGGCTAGAGAGCTAGTATCTCGCATCGCAGTCGCATAGCGGTGATCGATTGAAGTAGCCCAGAATTTATTCGACGCGGCTAAGCAATTTGCTTTCGGCGACTGTCATGATCGGTAGACTATAAAGGCATAGCTTCACGCCTAGAATCCTCCAGCGCAGCGGTCTGACATCCGTTATCTAAAGTACCTAAAATGGTTTCATCTCAAATTTTCAAAGAACTCTATGAAGGACTAGGCAAGGCACGCTTCGGGGGTAAAGTGGCGAGCTACATCCCAGAGTTAGGATGTATACCGCCCGATCGTTTTGGCGTAAGCTTAACAACGGTGAAAGGAGAGACCTGTCACTTCGGTAATTATGAAGAGCGGTTTTCATTGCAGTCGGTGTCTAAAGTGTTTGCCTTGGCTTTAGCGGAAGGCTACGTTGGAGAGAAGTTGCGCAAGCGTGTAGGCGTTGAACCTTCAGGTGCTGCATTTAATTCGCTCATTCAGCTAGAAATGCACAACGGTATTCCTCGGAACCCCATGTTGAATGCAGGAGCACTTGTGGTCTGTGATGTGTTGCTTGAGCAGTTAGAATCACCTAAAGAAGACCTGCTTGATTTTGTCCGACGCATCTCAGGATCTCCGACAGTAGATTTTAATCCTAAGGTTGCCGAAAGTGAATTGAGGACTGGCTATCGCAATGAAGCACTCGTTCAATTTATGCGCAGTTATAGCAACATCAACAGTGAGCTAAATGAATTGATGGACTTTTATTGCAACCTCTGTGCGATTGAGATGACTACTGCAGAATTGGCACAAAGCTTTACTTTTTTAGCAAACAGAGGAGTCAATCCCCTTACGGGAAAACAGGAAGTGACCGAACAAACAACGCGTCGCATTAATGCGATAATGCAAACCTGCGGTTTTTATGATGAGGCGGGTGAATTCGCTTTTCGCGTTGGGCTACCAGGAAAAAGTGGGGTAGGTGGAGGAATCGCCGCAGTGCATCCTGGAGAGTACAGTATCGCTGTTTGGAGTCCGCGATTAGGGAAGAAATTTAATAGTTATGCAGGGATGCGTTTCTTGGAGTCTTGGACAACTTATGCGGAAGATTCAATTTTTTAGAAAATATTTAGTTATCAATTATTAATGTGCATTAGGTGCGCGAGCTGGATGCTGTGGCTTCTAATTGAGAAGAGTGCTGGATTAGCTCGTATATAAGTATTCCAATTACGCTGCCATATTCAAGAATTGTGGCCCAGATGGGTACCACTACATCTTCTGTTCCGTAAGCGAGATAGCTAAGGAAAACAGTGAAGCTAAGTACATAGGGCCACTTGTATTTCGTCAAAGGCGCAAGCGCTGCCAAGTAGATCGCATACCAAGGGTGCACAGTGGTTGCGCACAAGATGTAGACACCAAACGA
>CALDTK010000069.1 GCA_937924035.1 uncultured Saprospiraceae bacterium
TGAGTCTAAGTAACGCGAACGATCAGGTTGCTGCGGCAACAGATTCAACAGCCGCCGATGAGCTCATCTTCCAGATGAAAGTCCCTAAGTCAACCTTGTTAGCCCAAATGCGCAGAACGGATGAAGGTTACGTGGTCTTGGCGGGTTCGTATGCGAGAAAAGATATCGTCGCTTCTGCTTCGGATACCCTTGTCACGTTGCGAAATCGCCTCCTTGCTGACGGTACCTTAGTAGAGGCTGATGGGGAATTGCGTTTTCAAAGGGATACGCTGCTTAGTTCTCCGTCTTCTGCTGCCATTCTGGTGAATGGACGCTCTACAAATGGTTGGGATGCGTGGACATCCTCGAGGGGGACATTATCGGAGGTTTTTCGATCGGAGGAGGGGTGATTTTTATACGAGACAGCAGAAAGGGCCCGCCTCGGAAGGCGGAAGCCACCCTTTCTGAGCGTCCTGCTTGCGAGCCGCGTAGCATGCGATTGTCAAGCGTAGCGAAGATCCTCGTTAGGTACGAACGGGACCACGTAGTAGCATGCGATTTATCTCGGCGGCTATAATCGAAAAATGCCACCGCTTCGGAAAGCGGGAGCCGGCATTTTCCGAGTGTCCCGATTTGCCATTCAGTTATGCAGTCCCACATCTTACAGCGGGCGAAGCCGCGATCCCAAATCCTAAGTACCGCCGCGAAGCTGGCTAGGCTGGCTAGGCTGAATCAAATCCCACATGTTCCCCCACATGTCCTTAAATACCAGCACTCGACCATAGGGATGATCGGCAGGCTCACGAACGATGCGGACCTTGTTTTGGCGTAAGCGCGTTTCTGCTTTTTCAAAGTCTGAAGTATGCAAGAAAAAGCCTACTCGACCGGCGAACTGATTGCCTACGCCGATGCGCTGACGGGTGTTTTTCGCACGCGAGATTACGAAAGTGCAGCCTCCACCTTGGGGTTGCATCATGACCCAACGCTTACCCTCTATGGGCGTGTCTTCCAACAGCTGGAAGTCTAGACAACGGGTGAGCCATTCGATGGCTTCATCGTAATCCTCAACGATGAGGGCTATGTGAGCTAAGTGCATAGGCTGCTAAGAAACACCAATTCATATTATTGAAGCTCTACATGTGAAAAGACTACCTAAAGAGGTTAGTTATCTGTAGCGCCTACCTCAAAACAAGAAACCCGTCTGACCTTCTTTCACTTCGCGGCTTTGTTCGGGGTTGTTCAAACCTGTCACACCTACACCAAGCAGGCGGATAGGTAAACGCAATTCAATACGTTCCTTGAGGAGCGTTTCTGCAGCTGCAAGTAGCAAGGTTTCGTTTGGGAGTTTTCCTGCAACTTTCATTTGTCGCGTCTGGATAGTGTGGTCGCTAAACTTGACTTTCACGACCACGCCGGTGGCTGTGCGATTGAGTCGTTGTAAGGTGGCGTTTACCTTCTTTGCAAGTGGAGCTAGCATCGGGATCAGTGCATCAATAGCGTCATAATTCTTGTCGAAGGTTGTTTCGACACTAATCGATTTTCGAATACGATTGGGGCGAACTGGGCTGACGTCTATGTTGTTGGCGATGTCATGGAAGTATCCTCCGCGTTTTCCGAAGTGTCGTAGGATGTCAATGCGATTAGCTTTCGCCAAAACCCCACCCGTATGTATGCCAAGCGCTGCGAATTTTTTGCTTGTCGCAGGTCCCACGCCATGGAATTTTTCGATAGGCAAGGCATCTAAAAACGCGCTAGCTTCTTCAGGTTTGATCACCGTGAGGCCATCGGGTTTCTGCAGACCAGAGGCAAGTTTAGCGAGAAACTTCCCTGCCGCGATTCCCGCAGTGGCCGTAAGCTTGGTTTCTTCCAGGATGTCGCGTTTAATGTTTTGCGCAACAGCGATAGCCTCTTCCCAACTATCGACAGCATCTGAGATATCGAGGTATGCCTCGTCAAGGCTGAGCGGTTCGATGAGCTCCGTATAGCGTCCAAAAACTTCTCTGATTTGTTGGCTGACTTCTTTATAAACTGCAAACCGGTGCGGCACAAAAATCAAATGGGGGCATCGACTCACTGCGATTCGAGAGGCGAGGGCGGAGTGTACGCCAAATTTGCGTGCCTCATAACTTGCTGCTGCAATGACACCACGGGCTGAGTTACTGCCAACGGCTACTGGCTTTCCGCGTAGGTCGGGATTGTCGCGCTGCTCCACCGAGGCGAAGAAGGCGTCCATATCGACGTGTAAAATGTAGCGTTCGCTCACCTCTCTAAGATAGACTTTACCTTGATACCGTTGACATTAGAATAGCGTAAAAGCTTGCATCTTGTGCTTCATGTTTCGAAGTGTTCTTTTCTGTTTTCTTCTGGCGTTCTCTCTACTCTTGGTAGGCTGCGGGCTGATGGATTCGAATGCGCCTTCGCGGTTTGAATTAATCGATGCGGAAGAACATGGCATTACGTTTCGTAACCAACTCTCCTATACGGAGCAGATGAACCCATACAGCTATAAAAGCTTCTTTAATGGTGGTGGCGTTGGCTTGAGTGACCTTGACCAAGATGGCTTGATCGATATTATTTTGACGGGAAATCTCGTCAATAATGGAATTTATCGCAACCTCGGGAATTGGCAATTTGAGGATGTTTCGCGTAAATCAAATTTGCTAGGAGAGGCTGCTTGGACGAGTGGGGTGGCGATTGCAGATGTGAATGGAGATGGACTTCCAGATGTATATCTCTGCAAGTCTGGAATGCCGATGACGCCCAATCGAAACAATGAATTATTGATCAATAAAGGAAACTTTATATTCGAAAATGTCGCAAAAGCAGCCGGAGTAGACGATTATGGTTTTGGCGTTCAGGCCTCCTTTTTTGATTATGACAAGGATGGTGACTTGGACATGTACTTGCTCAACAATAGCATTCGAGCAGTAGGAGGGTATGACATTCGTCCCGGTCAACGCGACGTACCTGATAACAAAGGAGGCAACAAGCTCTACCGCAACATGCTGGTTGAAAATGGAGCATTGACCTTTGAAGATGTAACCGAAGAGGCGGGGATTTACAATTCTGCGATAGGCTTTGGACTAGGCGTGACCGTTGCCGATGTTGATCAAGATGGCTGGTCAGACCTATATGTTTCGAATGACTTTTTTGAGCGGGACTACTTGTATTTTAATAAGGGTGATGGAACATTTGATGAGAGACTAACCGAACTTGCTCCAGAATTGAGCCTTGGCGCCATGGGGGCAGATGTTGCCGACATGACTGGTGATGGTTACCCTGAAATTTTCGTCACAGAAATGCGTCCCCGCAGTGCAAGGCGAATAAAGTCCAAGACGAAATTTGAAACATGGGATAAAGCAAAATTAGCTGAAGATAAAGGGTATCATCGGCAATTTGGTCGGAACACTTTTCTGCACAACATCAATGGTGAGGCACTTGTAGACATTAGTCGGCAAGCGGGTGTAGCAAGCACAGATTGGAGCTGGGGAGCCTTGGCCGTCGATCTAGATAATGATGGCTGGCGAGACCTATTTGTTGCTAATGGTATATATAAAGATTTGCTCGATCAGGACTATATTAATTTTATCGCTGATCCGGCAAATATTAAACGTTGGATAGATGAGGGTAGTCAAGTTGTCGAGCGACTTGTAGATTCTATGCCTTCCGAAATTATTGGGAATTTTGCCTTCAAAAATGTTGAAGGTTCACTTGCGTTTGCGGATAGTTCAAGTCAGTGGGGGCTTGATTTGCCGAGCTTTAGCAATGGGTCAGGTTATGCTGATCTTGACAATGATGGTGACCTTGATTTGGTAATTAACACACTTGATGCTCCTCCATTACTTTATAAAAATAAATCGCGTGAAATTAGTGAAAGTGATAACGCATTTATTGGGTTTTCATTTCGACAGCCCGATGTGTTCGGGAATTTTTTTGGCTTAGGTACAGTCGTTGAAGTTTATGCAGAAGGTAAAGTGCAGTATGGTGAGCTGAGTCCTTTTCGGGGTTTTATGAGTACGGTCGATGATCGCTTGTTTTTTGGTCTCAGTTCTACGAAGTCGGTTGATAGTATCATTGTAAAATGGCCATCAGATTTAGTTGATCGCTATACTGATTTGGAGGTCAATAAGTACCACCAACTTAGTCCAACAGGTAATTATCAAAACAGAAGGAAGAGTCGGTTAAAATCGCAAGAATGGCAGCAGCTCGACACTTGGAGTCATGTTGAAATGGAGCACGATGATTTTGATCGATATCCGCTTATGATGGAAATGTTTTCAGCAGAAGGACCTGCTTCTGCGGCCATAACATTCAAGGGGAAGAGTTGGCTTTTTGTTGGAGGAGGACGCGGTCAAGCGGCTAAGCTTTTTTCTCAAACGTCAACTGGGTTTAGAGACATAACCCCAGTGGATTTTTCTTTAGCAACTCCAGCTGAAGATGTTAAAGCAGAATGGGTGGATGTTGATTCAGATGGCGATCCAGATTTGTTTGTTGCTTCAGGAGGGAATGAAGAAAGTACTGATCCTACACTAAATGGACTCAGACTTTACATAAATGAATCTGGTACGCTTCGAGCAGCGGGTAGTGGCACATGTCCGTCTTTGTCAACGTATAGTTGTGGAGCTTTAAAAGCTTGGGATGCAGATAATGATGGTGATCAAGATTTATTTTATGGCACACACTATGAACTAGATAAAATTGGAATTCCTGCACCGTCATTTATCCTACTGAATGATGGGACAGGTAAATTTCAAAAGAAGTTGGTAGTAGAAGACTCTCCTTTACAAAAGCTTTCTCGTGTACGAAGCTCAATGATTGCAAGCCTATCAAGTATGGGGAGTCCAGACCTTGTTGTTGGTCAAGAATATGGGCCTGTTTCTATTTTGGAAGTAGTTGGTGATGAGGTACTGCTTACGCCAATAAGTTCGAATGGTCTTTGGCGAAGTCTACTAGCGATTGATTTGGATGGAGACGGAATCGATGAAATAGCTGCAGGGAATCTTGGTACCAATACGGTATTTGAAGTTTCGGATGTGCAGCCCCTGCGTCAGCACGTTGGAGATTTCGACGGAAACGGTCAACTGGAACACCTCTCCACTTATTGGCTTAATGGAGAAGAAACACTGACGCATCAGCTTTTTGATTTGTTCGGACAAATGCCAAGTTTGAGAAAGAAGTTCCCGCGGTTCAAAGACTATGCGAGTGCATCTCTTTATGCTGTGCTCGATACCACGCGCCGTTTACACGAGTATCGAGTCGAAGAAGTGCGATCAGGGTTGATAAAGCAAGACGGTGAAAATGCTTGGTCTTTTTCTCCTTTCCACCAAGAGGTACAATCTACCTGCATCCGGGCTATCGATGCGCACGAACTAGACGGCGGTGCACATGAGCTCTTTTTCGCAGGGAATTACAACAGGGTAAAGCCTGAAATAGGAGGGCACTTAGCAGGAACCGGAGTGGCCCTTATTTATGAGAATGGAACGTTCAAGCGTGATGAAGGCAATCGATACCCTCCATTATTTGGCGAGGTTCGTGGGCTTCATTTTTTAGGTGATACGCTCATCGCGGTGCGTAACAATGCACCTGTTTTAGTGTACCAGCAAGAATGAGGTCAGCCACGGTGAGGAGTCCATCGATTCTCTCTAGGTTTCTCATCTCCCCAGCCGTGGTGACTTTTCGTGTTCCATACAGGAAACAAGTGCAATCCTGATACTCCAAAGCTAGGCCCACTATTACAACCCATTACGCATATGAATTCCACAACATGTGTTGACAATCAAGATGCAATGTGTTTGGTCGTTTGTTGCACAAAACTTTCAGGACATTAAACGTGCTCATCTTAGGTTTTTCCATATTTAAGTGCTTTTTAACGGTTATAATTCTGAGCGCTTCAAAAGCTTGGCCAATCCACTAGCAGGACTTGAGAAAATCTCCCCCGAACAAACTACCCGATTAGTGGTAGTTGACGGGTTTAGCTTCTGCTGAGAAGTACTTGGTTAGCAATATTTTACACATGAGCTGTTGGTGGGTTGTGAATTTCTTCAAGAACTGAAGAGCAGCAATAAGGAGTAGTTCGTTTCTCCTACCTTACCGGCATGTCTCAACCCTTACTTGAAAAATTCTACGCATCATTTGCCAATGGTGATGCTGCGGGTATGGTTGCCTGTTACCACGACGACGTTACGTTTTCAGACCCTGCTTTTGGTACACTCAAAGGTGATCGGGCGAAAGCTATGTGGCGCATGCTGCTCAGCAACACAAACGCAGATCTCACCGTCCACTATTTCGACCTTGAGGCAAATGGAGAGACCGGCGAAGCAAAGTGGTTGGCCAAGTATTTCTACGGACCGAAACGCCGTCTAGTAGTCAACGAAGTCTCTGCATCCTTTACGTTTAAGGATGGTAAGATCTATACGCACACAGATGATTTTGACCTGTGGCGTTGGACGCGTCAAGCGCTTGGCCTAGCGGGCACGTTTATGGGCTGGTCGGGTTATATGCGTAGCAAGATTCAAGCAACTACTAAAGGCCGCCTAGACAAGTTCATTTTGAAGAGCTAGTTGTTGGCTGTCATTCGTTCGCGCAATAACCTGTTGCGAACTGATTTTACAGCTTCCTCACTTTCTTTATCGTCTCCTGAATTTGTAACGATAAGAATAGCAAGATCTTTCTTCGGGACGACAATCATCATTGCGAGGAATGCACCGGCACTGCCCGTGTGGGTACTTAACTCGACAGTACCGCCTAGCGCTTTTCCATGCCCCCAGCCTATTGCGTAAACTTCGTTGCGATAGTGAAGGTTACCGTATTCTTCTTTGGTGAAATACTTGTCTCCATGTTGCAAACCTTTAAGGTGTTGCTGTAGGTAAGCGGCGTAATCAACGACTCGCATTGAGATGTCACCTGCAGGTGCAACATAGGGCCAGAGATCAAAGTCTTGCCCTTTTGAGATTCGCTGCATTTCTCCCGAAGACTTCTTTCGATAATGCCCCCAAGGTTGTGTGTTGTCTGTATAAGATGGATAACCTAAAACATATTCCCAGCCTTGCTCTTCGAAGTATGTAGACACATGTTCTTCCCATGTTTTGCTGGTAGCTTTTTCAATCATGAGGGCTGCGAGTACGTAGCCAGCATTTGAATAGGAGTAAGATGATTTGGCCTTTACAGGTTTTAGCGAAAGCACGAGCTTAGCAAATTTTAACCTTGCTTGCGGGTCAGTGTCTTCATAGTCTGGCACCTTTTTAAACTCTTTCCCAGCTGTGAATGCTTGCAGCCAAGCACAATGGCTCAGCAAATCTCCGAGTGTTATGTTGTCATACTCTTTCCTAGAAGAAGGCTTCATTTCTGGAAATAAGGATAAAAATTTAGTATCCCAATCAATAGCACCTTTTTTTACAGCTTGTCCAGCGATAAAACCCGTAATTGATTTAGTACAAGAACCAATGTGAAAATGCGAATTGGGCGTGATCGCTTCTGCGCTGCCGATATAAGTTGATCCTGCGACGCCATAGGTGATTGTATCGCTAGTAATAACAGCACACGCTGCACCAGGAATGTTTGCCTGCTGCATTGCGTCGCTAAGAACTAGAGAGAGGTAAGCGTCAGAATCTTGGGCAGCAGATCGAAAGCAGAATAGGATGGTGCAGATGCACAAGAAAGTTCTCATAGAATTAGAATGTGTGTTCTTGAATTACTGAGGCGTATAATCGGGATTACATGAGTACTCCATTTACAGGTTCGACTGCGGGAGGGAGGTCTGTTTCTCCCAGCATTTCTCGTAGATCGATTTCAATAACACGACAAAGGTTTAGCATTGGAATGTCGTTACCAGCCCCTTCAAATGGGTTTTCCGAATAGTCGCCAACCAATTCCATCATCATATAAACCCAGCCTACAAGTCCAGTGAAAGGAATTGACCACCAGATGCCGGTTTCTCCGAGTTGCTGAAAAGCACCAGCCATTCCAAAAGGCAACAGGAATATAAAGATGCCAACGAAAACCGAAGACATGGCACCATACTGACGAGGGAGCGGAAATTTCTTGATGCGCTCAGCCTTGCCTTGGTGGTCGTACAATAAGTTAAGTAGGTTTTGTAACTCCATGTGGCGGAAGTCATCAATGAGGCCTTGCTCACGGAGTCTTCGCAAATCTTGCGCTTGTGCGTCTACAATTTGCGTCGCTGAATTCTTTGCATTTGCTAAAGGTAAAACTTCGTTCGCAGGAAGAAACTGGTGCATACGCTCTTCAATATCACCTTCATTAAAAAGCCCAATACCAAAAGTGGATCTACGCTTTTCCGCAAGTTCTCCGACGTACTTTCCTTGTGCAATATGTTCCCACGGAGTAGGGATTAATAATTGGTTTCGCAGCACGTAAAGCCAAGCGATATGTCGGTAGATCAAACGTTGATGAACTTCATCTAGTGGTGAATTACTATATGCTGCATTAGCAAACTGATGAGATACGAATGCTCGAACAGCACTGCCCCAGGCACGGCTAGAGTTTACAATTGCACCCCAAATCTTTCTTGCCTCCCACAAACGATCGTATGCTTGATTATTCTTGAAGCCGAGATAAAAAGCCACGGCAGTTCCAATTACCGATATTGGTAACCACGGTATGGAAAATTCGCCAAGCGGAGTGAATTTGTGGAGCGCAGCAACGATCGCCCCCCAGCAAGAAATCCATATCATGTGCCACCCCGAAAAGCGAAGGACTCCCGCAAGATTAAAGTTCTTTTCTACGTACATGCTCCAAAGCTACTCGTCTGATTGAACTCGTCAAACAAATGGTTGTAGAGCCGGCTATTTGCTTCAATTACTAATCGCTGGAAGTATGAGTGCTTAGAATGCCTACTTCGGAGTTGCATTGAAAAGTGATAATTTAGTTTTTGGATATGTATTCTTTCCTTCTTCTGCATCTAGAGTACAAAGCAACGCTATGCAGATCTTGAAAATGTTCTTTGGTTTAGTACTTCTAATAATTGGTTTTGGCGAAAGTCCACTAATAGCAAGAAGTATCACGGCTGAACCTGTGGAAGTCTCGTCAACCGTTTCTGCTGCGACGGTTTATGCGCAAGGCGCACTTGTTATTCGCCGGGGTTCGATTACCGTCGAAGCTGGGAATTTTGATGTTGCTTTCAATGGTTTAGAGAGAGGTATTCGTGAAGAATCGATTCAGTTGTACATCGATCAACAGGTGGGGGTGTTTTCTCTATCATTAGGAACGCACGCAGAAGATCAGGCGGCTCAGCCAGCCCGTATGCAAGTCCTTGCGTTGCGAATTGATTCGATTAGACAGGAGTTAGCTTTACTCGAAGCTGATCGTGCAGGATACAACGAAGAGCTTACAATTATGACGACTCACCGCAACTTTAAAGGCGGCGATGAAACAGGTATTTCAGTAGAAGATATTCGGGCAGCGGGTAAATTGTATCGTGAACGGACAACCATTGTCAAGCGGGCACTGGTTGAGTTGAAGTATAAGCAAGCAAAGCTTAATCAGCTCATTGGGCAGCTCAACGCGGAGCTCAATGAACTTGCACCTCCTACGCCACCAACGACAGGTCAAGTCGTGTCCCGCATAATAGCCCCGAAGGCGGGCACCTATACGTTTGAACTTAGCTATCTCGTCAATGGAGCTAGTTGGACATCCGACTATGATCTATATGTGGATGGTGAAGCGAGTCGTCCTGCAGACCTTGTTCTAGTTGCCAATGTGCAGCAAAACACCGGTATGTCATGGGAGGATATTGACCTTACACTGAGTACTGGTAACCCAAACCGAAAGCTGGCGCCAAGCAAAATTATTCCAAGATATATCGGTCGAACGCCTACGGCTTCTGTTGGTGGTTCAGGTGGTCAAGGAAGAGATATCCAAGGCGCTTTTGATGCGGCCCCACGATACATCCAAGGCGTAATACGTGATGGGCAAGGTCAGCCATTAGTTGGAGCAACAGTTCTAATATATGGAACTTCTAATGGTACTTCAACCGACATGGATGGTCGGTATATAATTGAAAATACATCGAATCTAAAGAACTTTAATTTGCAGGTATCTTATGTTGGTTACCAAAGCTATGTATGTGCTATTAATTCTACTAGTGTAGATATTTATTTAGCAGATGGCGCAGTATTATCGGAAGTTGTAGTTACTGGCCATAGCGCGAAAAAAGATTCAAGAGCAGAAGATTATTCGCCTCCACCTGCTCCACCAATTACGTTTGGGACTGAGCAAGCAACGATTACAACTCGAACCTATCATGTCGATGCTCCTTTTAGCGCCGAGAGTGGAACACCGACAAACGCGGTACGCTTAATCGCTCACGCCCTGCCGTTAGACTTAAGATATACCGCAGCTCCCAAAGTCGAACCTGTGGCTTATCTCGAGGCGATGCTCACCGGTTGGGATGCGCTCAACTTGGTTAGTGGCACCTTACGTTTGCACTTGGATGGACGCTACATCGGGAAGTCCTTGTTCAATGCGCAGCAAGAGAGCGATACGCTTTTAGTTCCTCTAGGGGCAGATGATCGCATTGTATTGCAGCGACGACCTATAAAGCAGGAGACGGATCGCCGTCCACTACGTAGTCGAGTAGATTATGCATTGGGTTACGAAATTTCCGTTCGCAATACGTTGCTCCGTGCCGTAACCCTTCGCCTCGAAGACCAAGTTCCAGTAAGTCAGCGTGATGAAGTCAAGGTTGATATTGTCGCTCGTTCTGGCGATGCTAAGTTCAATGCAGATACGGGTAGCTTGGTCTGGCAGCTTTCGCTAAAACCTGCTACTAGTGAACTGATTAATGTACGATACGAAGTAAGTGCTCCGAAGGAGGTTGCGGTAGTTTTTGAGTAGTGATGCCCGCTGCTGTTGTTGTTGCGTAAGTTTAATGTTGGTCTTGTTGCCGTGATCTCAAGAGTTTTACTATGTTGCGCAAAACAATTCAACCATATGAGAAAATTTACTTTGCTTATCGCTTTAGTCGCGACGCTCGGTTTTGTTGATGCTGTACACGCTCAACTTGACGCAACCTTCAATATTACTAGTATTTCTTCGCGAAATCCACAGATAGGCGGCGAGTTCGCGATATCTGAGAATTTCGGAATCGGACTAGACGTCGGAATTCCTGTTGGGCGCTACGACATCACCGTCAATGATTCCGAAACCTCTTTTAAGCGCTCAGGTATCTTGGCGAGTTTTCACGCCAAGTACTACTTCAATCCTGATCAGGCAACCACAGGTTTTTACTTGGCTGGTTATTCACGCTTTCGGAACATCACTTATGCAGACCGTCAAATAGATGGCACGTCAAGCCCTACCGATGATCTTAAAAACAACCGTTTGACCTTTGGTTTAGCGCTAGGTGCTAAGTATCTTATTAGTGACAAGTTTGTCATTGATGCTATGGCAGGCGGCGGCTTCGCTGCTGTGAAGGACAACGACTTGCTTGACGTTTTTGATGACCTTGGCTTTTTTGAAAGCCTCGAGTCCATTGACTTATATGTTCGTGTTGGTATCGGGTATCGAATTCTAGACTAGACTTAAAATTCCACACGTAAAAAGGGGAAGCAACGATTTCGTTGCTTCCCCTTTTTTATTGTGCGATAATCTTGAAGGCGCTCGCATTAGGTGCCTTCCGTAAGGGATAGCTTAATGTTGTCGATTTCTGTTTCGCCCTCACCTTGAAAAGTGAACAGGACTTGCTTGACATTGGATGCGTTGACACCTTCCATTAAAGTGCTGAGCAGGATGTTGTTCGTTTCTGTATTCGCGCCCTTGAAATCAATAGCGCGTCCCTTTGAAATTGCACCACTGTAGTCTTGGAGTTGAACGAGGATGCTTCCTTGACTTTCAGAGCTGATTGGTTTTAGCGAAAACTGAAGTTGAGCATTTTCATCTATGTTGCTCATGTCTATTGGGAACCATTTATTCCAGCTAATACCCATCTGAATTGCTCCGCAAGCTTGATCTGCGTGCCACTTGGCTTTTATTGTTTCACCTTCAATCTTGATGTCGCGACAAGCGTCTTTCATTAGTCCCCAGCCGTTATTATTGATGAAGGTGCCATCAAATAAGGTGATTGGAAAGTTGGTTGGATCAGGCCGTTGTTCCTCTACGTGCCATGGCTCAATATTGGGCTCTTCATACATGACGAGCTTGACGTCGTCGAAATAAAGTGCGCCACTTTGCTGTAACTCGAACATGAGTTGTTTAATGTTGGTGGGATCGAGGTTTTCTACTTCCATATCAAAACTGGAAAGAGGAACAGTTACCTTTTGCCAATCTTCATCTATGTAGGAGCGCTCGAAATACTTGTTACCTGTATACGAGAAGCCCATCCCGCCAGAATAGTCTTCTAATGTGAGTACAACTGGCAAACCAAACATGCGGCCTTTAACTGTGCGTACCTGAAATTGAATGGCTGCAAACGGTATCAACTCTGAAAGGTCTTTTCCAGCATACCCATCCCAGCCAATGCCAAATCCAGCCCAAATACAATCTTTTGCATTTCGATCCCAAGAGATCTTTATTGCTACTTCACCTTCTGCTTTAACCTTTTCACTGATCTCTGCTTTCTTACACGTAATCTCTTCGATTCCCCAGACGTCGGTAAAATCTTCATCGAAAATTTCAGGTTCTACGAGCTGATTAATATTGTCTGGCTTGGTAAGAGGTGCGCTTACTTCTTCACCGCTGTAGAGTGTCATCCTTTTGAACTCTACACAGCTGCTCAAGAATATAATTAGCAACAGTAAGCAACTAACAAACTTGGTTATTGATCCTGACATATCGGTATAGGTTAAAGGCAAAGGTTAAAGCTCTAGCGGGCCGCCTTGCGTAAACGTAATAAAGTCAATCCCGTAGTCAACAGCTAATGGCGGACTCGGTTGGCTATTCATGTCAGAGATTAATAGGATACGGAGGCCTACTAATTTTTCAAGTTGCTCTTCTGTTATTCCGACTTCACTCATAGGGTGCGAAATATGATTCCATCCTTCTCCAGATAGCGGGAAATCACCAGGGAGTTGGAAGGTTTGGTCTGTACCATCTTCAAAGGCTCCTGAGTCATTAGAATCAAAAATGAATTGAATCACAGCAATACCATGTGGGCCACCGTCTGTGTATAGGAACGCATTGAAGAAAACATCTTCTGGATCGCTACTCGGAAGCGGAATGTAGGTCTGCCCAGTAACCTGCGCAGAGATGTCTACAAGGCCCACAAAAAAGTTAGGCACGTTTTGGTCGGTACCTTCAAAGTAATAGAAAAAGTCTCCTTGACCAGCAGGAATATCGCTTCGTCTGCCTGTGCGGTTTGTAAATTCAAATTCGAAATTTCCGAAGAATAAATCCGATCCAAGATCTTGTTCGAAATCGGTAAATAATGATCCTTCGTAATTTTTTAGGCCAACAACTTCAACGGTATCAAAAAAGCGAAGTGAGTCTTCAGTAGGAATGATAAGCTCAACGGCGCAACGTTCTAAATTGAAGAAAGGCAAGGTTGTGGTTCCACCTTCCCAGACGGCATTGACATCTGTAAGCTCGTTAGAAAAGCCGTCGACAATTTTCACTGCTCCACTTTCTAGCCCCTTGATTTCTACAAACCATTCAACTTCTTTGTTGAAGCTTGCGCCAAAACTTACCTCTTCACCCGCATCAAAGTCAACTGTACTTCTACTTACGGTCAACGGTTCGACTAACATGAATTCGCCGAAGCGATTCACCAAGGACGGTCCGTCAAAGGTTTCTGTATCTCGATCACATGCGGAGAAAAGGAAAAGCGTTGTAAATAGACAAAAGGCGAGAGTAACTTTTAATAGTTGAATCTTCATGATGGTGCAATTAAAAGTTCATGCTGTAAAGCACAAAGACTTGATTCAATGAGTAGTCGCTATCGCCGTTGAGGGCATTTGCGTAATTATAAGATTGGTACTGGAACGTGACGTACGTATTCTTTTTAAAGTTGTACTTCAATCCTGCTCCAAGTAAGGTTTCCGTTTCGTCAACGATATAAGCGTTTTCAAAGTCTCTCACATCGTTAAAGGTTCTTACAACGGGTATGTATTCATTGCCTGCTGCAGATAAAAACTGACCGCCAGCGAGGAGGAATAAATTTGGATACACCTCAGCTTCAAGTCCAACCTCTATCAGGCTTGAACTCAAGTCTACTAATTCGACTTCGATTCCATCGCGGCTAGTGTTTTCGAATTGGCTTCCAAGTGTAAGGCGGTACTCGTTTTTCCAATCTGTTAGCTTGTGAAAGTTAACCGTGGCATTCGCACGGATATGCTGAAAGTCTTTAAGCTCATTGGTTCCTTGTCCTCTTAGCTCGGAAAGCAAGAAAGCTTGTACATCGAGGTCAAGAACTTCATCTTTACTCACCCAGTCAGCAGATATTTGAAGGCCTCGCCGGTTGGCCGTTGCTTGTCCGTAAGGTAAAGCATTAGACAAGCGTGGGTCGTAATTCATGAGACGATCAGAAACTTGGAAAGAATACAGTGCTCGATCTCGAGTGATGTCAAACAGCCCCGGTGTTCTTCTCGCATTTTGAGCGCCAACACGGTTGAAGTAGGTTTTATTGCTATTGAAGTCAACACGCTTTGTCTGAGCGCCAACGCTAAAGAAGTCTGGCCCAATGTCGTGGTAGCCAGCCCTCACATTGAAGCCGTGCTTTTTATGTTTTAGCGAAAGCCCAGCAGTTAAGAACGTACCTCTTTCTTCAGATACGGAAACGGAATCTTCAATCAAATTTAGATTTGAAAAACCAGTTTCTCCATTTAGACTTAATTGAATATTCGGATTTTCATAAACAGTAATATCATAGGCAATTGTATTCACGCCATTTCGAATTCCTGAATTGATTTGACCAACGGTAATGTCATCCCAGGTGTGTACGGTATTAAGCGTGATGTTGCCTTTAATCCCGAAGCTGTCGCGCATTCGGTCTGAGATTAGACTGACGCTTCCTCCTCCTACAAAACGAGTCGGTGCGGTGAAAAAATCTGTAGAACGAATGCGGCTGATGAATCCTGTCAAGTCTGCTGTCTCTAGAACCTTGCTAAAGTTTAGTCCCATTTCAAGCTTTGCTCCTTGAAGGCGTCGTTCATTGTTGGCCGTGTAAAATTGTTCGTAATCAATGATCTCTCGTTGAGGTTGGAAGATCGCGGCTCTGTTATCGACACCTTCTTCAATTGGCATGTAAAGCGTGTACGGAGACATTACCATGTCCATATCTCCAACGCGATATTTTACGATATCGGCAATAATTCCACGAGCCCATAATTCACGAACTTCAATAGATTGTCCTGCGCCAAAAAAGCCACCCAGTTCGTTTCGTAAACGTAAGATGCCTTGAACTTCGGTTACGTCATTGGGTGTTGCATTAATCGCAACATCGAGCAAAAACTCGCCATCTGTGACTTGATTCACCTCACCATTGAGCGTGTCGAGAATTGGACCATCTAGATTGGTTTGTTGTATGCTGGTTCGACCTAATCCATTAAATCGAACCTTCTTATCACTTTCGGATTTGTCCTTGTCGGATCCTAGTCCAACTTGTGCAAATCCTGTTCCCGCCAAGCCAAAAGCAAGCGCAAACAAAAGAGCAAGGTGTAGGTATTTCTTTACCATATCAGAGTCTGGCTAAGCTTAAAAAAATGTTTTCAGTTCGATCGTGTATTCACGTCCGCGATACGTATCAAGAGAAAAGTTGCGATCCTCAAAGTCCATCCATCTGTACCGAAAGTAAAGACCTGAATTTTTGGAGATTGACCAATCAAACCCGGCTCCAAGTCCAGTGCCTCGCTGGTCTAGTGGTTTAAGGGTTTCGTCATTCCATTCGGTGAATGTGCCGCCTTGAGCAAATTCTAACCCCACATAGGTGGTGAGGATGAAGTTGTCTACGATCTCGTAGTAGAGGTCAAATTCGTGGTACTGCGTGAAGAGGTAACCGTCTTCAGAGAGTGTAGGTATGACCTCTGTTTTTGCGCTTGCCGAACCGAGTGTTCCTAGGTAGAAGAAGTAAAGTGGCTTTTGCGCAACCGTAGTTTTGTATTTAGCTTGAATATCTACAGTGGTGTAATATTTCCGAGTCAGACTTTCTGCTGTGGCAGGATCAAGATCTGTTGTTTGAACGCGCTCAAACGCACCTCTAAAAAACGAGAACTTACGACCATACGGTCCGAAGTTGGTCGCCGAAGTAGCATTTGCAGGAAACGGATTATAGATCCGAGA
>CALDTK010000070.1 GCA_937924035.1 uncultured Saprospiraceae bacterium
AAGACCTATTTTGAAAAAGAAGGACGCCTTATAGAAGCACAGCGAATCAGTGAACGAACGAATTTCGATCTTGAGATGATTCGGGAACTTGGGTATTGCAATGGAGTTGAGAATTATTCTCGATACTTTGATGGGAGAGCACCTGGAACACGTGGTTTCTGCTTGCTAGATTACTTCCCTGACGACTACCTCATGCTTATCGATGAGAGTCATCAGACGGTGCCTCAAGTCCGCGGTATGTGGGGTGGGGATCGTGCACGCAAAGTCAATCTGGTAGGCTATGGTTTTCGCTTGCCTAGTGCAATGGATAATCGGCCGCTCGACTTTGATGAGTTCGAATCTCTAATCAATCAGGTTGTTTATGTTTCTGCAACACCAGGCGAATACGAATTGGAGCAAACTGGTGGCGAGTTTGTAGAGCAAATTATCCGCCCAACTGGACTTCTAGATCCTCCTATTGAGGTCCGTCCAAGTATCAATCAAATTGATGATCTCCTCGATGAAATTGACGAACGGGTAAAGCTAGACGAACGAATCCTCGTCACAACGCTCACGAAGCGCATGTCAGAGGAACTCACTAAGTATCTAACTAAACTCAACCACAAGGTTAGGTACATACACTCAGAGGTTGATACCATGGAGCGCGTAGAGATTCTCAGAGATCTGCGTCTAGGTAATTTCGATGTGCTCGTTGGGGTGAACCTATTGCGAGAGGGATTGGATCTACCAGAAGTAAGTCTTGTAGCCATTTTAGATGCAGACAAGGAGGGCTTTTTACGTAATGATCGTTCACTAACGCAGACTGCAGGTCGTGCCGCACGAAATGTAAACGGCATGGTAATTTTCTACGCAGACAAGATTACCGAAGCGATGCAGATGACGATTGATGAAACGAATCGTCGTCGTGCTATCCAGCAGGCGTACAATGATGAGCATGGTATTACGCCAACCATGACCAGAAAATCGAAGGAAGAGATTTTGAGTAAGCGCTCGATTCTAGACATTCGTGGTAAGCAAAAAGATGCCTATATAGAATCAGATACTCCAAGTCTTGCTGCTGATCCGATCGTGAAATTCATGAGTAAAGATGAGCTTGAAAAATTGATTGCGGTCACAGAGCAAAAGATGAAAAAGGCAGCCAAGGAACTTGATTTTATTACTGCTGCGCAGCACAGAGATGAGTTGTTTGCGCTGAAAAAAGAATTGAAGGCTTAGACCTAATGCCTTTTTCAGCTAATTTAGAGTTGATGATTCCGATTCCTCCAGAACAATTTGAAAATTGAATGCTGTGATCTTGCTCGCTTTGCTTGTGAGTGCGGTTGGCTCGGGCTACACCATTTAAAAAATAAAAATTGTCAATTAACAATTCTTCTCCGGAACGGACGAAAGCCCTAAAAACCGTCGACACGGTAGCCAAGCTCCTAGATTCTCAGTTTAAGATACCAGGGACAAACTTCCGCTTTGGGCTTGATGCAATTGCTGGACTTATACCAGTGGGTGGAGATGCGGTGAGTTTTCTTGCTTCTGGAGCGCTGGTGCTGACCATGGTACGTCACGGTGCCAGCGGGCAATTGGCAGCTCGAATGTTGGGCAACATCGCCATCGATGCACTAGTCGGAGCGATTCCTTTTTTAGGCGACTTGTTTGATGTCGCATTCAAAGCAAATGTCAAGAATGTCGAGTTGCTTAAAGAGCATTATGATGAAGGCAAGCATAGCGGCAGTGGTTGGGGAATTTTCCTCGGTACGTTCGTGGCGCTAGCGATCATGGGCATAGGACTAGGGTGGCTGCTATTAAAAGTAGCCAATCTCTTGTGGAGCCTTTTTGAATCGGTGATCTAGTTTACCGGGACCCCAAGTTGCTTGTACTCTTTGTTGGCTGATTTGCTTAACGTGGTAGCGAGTTCAGCTTCGCGCTTAAGATTTGATAGACCTTTTTCATAGTCGCCGCCAAGGAGGTTGTCCATGGCAAGTCCAAACCATCTACTAATAGGATTCATACCGTGTTCTGTATCAAACATCCAAGTGACTTCAACCTGATATTCATCAAGCTCTTTGAATATAAAATCAGCTTCGGCATCGCCTTGACCTACAAAACTCAGTTTGGTATCAATGCGCGAGATCGCTTCCACATTTTCAAGAGTAAGTTTGCCACTACCCGTTTCTACTCCCTCCCAAGTATACCAAGCACCATTGCCTGAAGAAGGTTGGCTGTAGGTACGGATGGCTGTGGGTTCCATTTCGTGCCAAGGATCCCATTTTTCCCAACTCGGAAGGTTATTGACGAGTGAGAAGGCATCCATCGGTTGAGCGTTGATGACGATTGAACGTTCAACGTGTGACGTTTTAGGGAGCAAAAATCCGACAAGTAAGAGGACTAACAATAGGATTCCGACCCATTTGAGGATGTTGAGTAGAGTTTTCATGCGCTCAGATTTGTTGGAAAGGTATTCTAAAATTGAAATACTTGTTTAGTGGTAGAATCGAGGCCTACCTTAGTGATTGTATGAAAGGAGTATTTTTTCAGATCATTTTACTGGTGTTGAGCTGCGGAAGCCTTTTAGCTCAAACGTATCTTCAACAAGTTCGAAGTGAGCTAGCTACTAGTTTTGGTCTGCCCAGTGGCTTAGTCGTTTCAAACCCTAATGAAGCGGATGTTTTAGCGGAAGCGATCGCATATGGAGTGACACGAACTGACTTTGTCATTCAAGGCGAAGCGTTTACAAATGGGTTACGTGTTTCTTCTCCTTCACAGCTTGGAGAGACCTATGAGCATGCAGCTATTTTCCGAAATACAGAAATGATTTCATCGGGAGATCGCCTACTATTTGTTTGCTATGTCAGAGCAGAACAAATTCCAGGTGAGCAAAATGTTATGCGCATCTGGGCGGAAGAAAATGGAGGTACTTACGATAAATATGGTGGAGGTATCGTTTATGCCTCAGATGAATGGCAACGAATTCTCATCCCTTTTGAAGCACCAGCTGATATTGAGGTTGGAGATGTACAAATGGCTTTTCAAATTGGATTCTTGACGCAAACCGTAGAGATAGCAGGTGCTATCATGTTTAACTACGAGACCACAGTCAACTTTGCGGATTTACCAGATGAAAGAGCACCGTCTTCGTACGTAGGGCAGGAATTAAATGCAGCTTGGCGTGCGCAAGCAGCAGTAGACATCGATCAAAATCGTAAGTCCAACTTAACGGTGAGGGTTACAGATTTGCACGGAAATCCAGTGCAAGGGCAAACGGTTAAAGTCCGTATGCAACAGCATGACTTTGGCTTTGGCTCAGCAGTAGTTTCTTGTTTTGTTGACGGTTTGCGCTGTGCTGATCCTATCTACGAGAGCAAAATGCGGGATATCGATGGCGAAGGGCATCGATTTAGTGAAGTCGTTTTTGAAAATGACCTGAAGTGGATAGGTTGGGAAGAAGGATGGTATGAATCTCAAGAAGGTGTGGCGCAAGCATTGGCATTTTATCGCGATACCCTTGGAATGGATGTACGAGGTCATACATTGCTTTGGCCATGTGAAGGGAACGTCCCCGACGATGTGAATGTAAATGTATCAGATACGGCCTTTGTGCTGGGGCGCATACGTGCCCATTTCAATGATATTTTAACCTATCCGGGCATCGCAGGGAAAATCCAAGATTGGGATTTACTCAATGAGGTTGCTGTTTGTAATTACATTTCGGATGCCTTTGCGGGACAGCCTGGTTACGTTTCTGGCCGCGAGTTTTATCCATCACTTTTTCGCTTGGCGAAGTCTATTGATCCAGCTGCAGCGTATTGGTACAATGACTATCAGGTCATACAGCAAGGTGGTTTTTCGCCTCTACGTCGTCAGGCCTTTTATGAACGGGCGAATGAAATTCTTGATGCTGGTGCGCCTTTAGCAGGCGTTGGATTACAGTCTCACGTTGCATACCCTATTCCTCCTTTGAAGATTAAAGCACTTTTCGATGAAGTATACGATAGTATTGGAGTACCGATGAAGGTGACTGAATTTGACATGGACGCATTCGCCAACGAGCAGGTTGAGGCAGATTTTATGCGTGATTTTTTGACGGTCACGTTTGCACACCCTCATACTGAGGCCTTTTTATCTTGGGGTTTTTGGGATGGTGCTCACTTCAGAGAGAATGCTCCTTTTTTTAGAAGGGATTGGTCCGTTAAACCGAGTGGGCAAGCGTTCTTCGATCTTGTGTTCAACGATTGGTGGACGGAAGAGGACGTTACGACTGATGCAGATGGTAGAGCAACTGTACGTGGGTTTAAAGGGGACTACAGTATTGAAGTATCTGGTGAGGAAGCGATGGTTTCATTGATAGAGGATACAGAATTGACCATGGTCGTTTCTACATCCAGTTTGAGCCATTTTGGGCTTTCGCCAAAACCAGAAGTACGTCCAAACCCTACGAGAACTGCTTGGGATTTACGTCACTTGCCGACAAATCAAAAGGTTCAATTGTGCGATCTAACTGGTCGTGTTATAACTTCAGCAATTACTGATATTAATGGTACGGTAAGCTTTTCCGCTCTGGAGCTGAAAAGCGGTGTTTATATTGCTAAGATCAGAGACTATTCTCTGCGCTTAGTAAAGGAATAATATTTATGAGGCAATTTTTCATTCTTTTATGTTTTCTTTTTCTATCGATGGCATCAGAAGCCCAAAAGGGCGAGTCGGTAGAAGTAAATGCATACTGGGATATTGCGGTTAGTGCGAATATTTGGCCTGGACCGAATAAGTCCATAGGCATTCAAACAGCAGGTGGATTCATCCTAAATAAGTCGTTCACTGTAGGTTTTGGGGTTGGAATCGGCACTACGAACTATGAATATTTTCACGTACCCCTTGAGCTAGGTTATGTCTCATTACAGGGGAATGCGATAGCTCGTATTTATGGTGGGCCAACTTTCGCTACCAGAAGAGAAGAAGTGGGTTTTTTAGGGGGTACAGAATTCGTTTTTCGTCCTCGTTTCGACATGCGAAACCTGAAACTGTTTTTTGCCCTCGGTGTAGCATTTGATTACAGTGTAGCAAATCGTTTTAGTAATCCAGTAGATCCGTCTCAACGAAATCTCCTTGCCGGACCACGTATAAGAATGGGACTAGCGCTATGAGATTATTTAACCCTACAGGATTTGGTGTACAGTTCTTACTATTTGTACTCTCTTTTAGTTTAATACAAGCAGTTGAAGCGCAGACTGATACAGTAAATTCTGACACGAGTAACGTTTTTTGTCCAAACTGTTATAATCAGCGCTCTTCTTATCCAACGAAATTGGTCCAACCTTATTCAGATATAATTTTAGGCTTCTCTACCTTTAAGTATTCAGCTGGCGGCTATACTGAAATAGGGATAGCGGGTGCAATAAGAGGAGGAGTTCAAGTAGGACAAAATTTACTTCTAGGAACAGCTATTTCAATAAATACTATCGATGGATATGAAACGAATTTGGTTCTTCCTTTTGAACTTGGATATAGAACAAATAATCAGAGATTTGAGATTGTATCGAGTGTTGGCTATACGTACGTTCTATTATTGTCTAGGTTTTATGATGAAGACTCTATTGAGGGAAGGACAGCCGCATTTGATGTGTATTGGAGGCCATCGGTCTCCTACAAAAATATGCGCCTCGTGTTTGCGGTCGGGGGGATGATGTATGACTTTGGAGATTCGGTTTTGTACCGAAATTCAAGAACTGGACCTAGGGGCACCTTTCGATGTCGGTTCGGCATCGGTTTCTAACCACAACAATAAAATGAAGGCCTACTATTGGATTTAATCAGTAGTTGATCCCTGACGCGTTAAGTATTCCGACCATTTATTGAATGGTATACCTCAAATTGAGAGCACCAAATGCTGTAGACTGGTCATAATCGAGCAAGTCTGCAGAGCCGCGAAGTCCGCCCAAACGCTTGTAATGTCCGCTGATACCAACTTCGATACGGTCAGTAAGTGCGAAGTCTACTCCTAGCACACCTCCGAATTGTAGTCCTGGACGATCATTGATATATAATCCCTGGTCATCTTCAGCTAAGTCCACAAAGTTTCCATCTGGAAGTACAAAGGACCCTCTCCGCTTGATGAGTATTTCATAGCCCGCTTCTGCCATGATATATGGACTAACGTTTCCAAAGGTTTTTCTGAAGCCGACACCCCCAGTAAATACAACGGCGTGCTGACGGTTGTAAACATTGCGTTGCTCCTGAAACGTCTCGTTTCTTGTCTCAACACGCCAAGTTTGTGTGTCTTCCATGAAAACAGAATCAATCACAGTCCTTGAACTAGGTGGTCCTAGATACTCGACATTGGTTCTGTACATCTGGTAATCAACTCCAGCACGGAGGAACAACCCTAGGTCATTCACTGCTTCGAAGCGAAGTCCTGCATGTGCACTGATTTGTCTGGTTTCAATACTGTCTCTCAGCTCAGCATACGGTGCTGTTTGTACTGTTGAGGTATACTCTTGGAAGATTGTTCCAGGCCCCGCAAATACCCTTACGGCAAAACTCCAACCTGCTGCACTATTAAAATCTGGGCATCCTACACCTGGTCCGAAAGGTAGCTTGGTTGGTTCTGTTTCGAGAAGTGATAAGCCAGCAAGTTGCAGCTGGTTCATCGATAAAGAGGCCATTGAAAGACCAATTGGATTCGTTTCTGAAACTGGTGAAGAAGAGGTTTTTGTATCAGTAAGCTCAGGACCCCGGGTTAGCGTTGGAGTAGAAGTAATCGTTTTTGGAGTGACAAAATCTGTAAGCTGATTCACATTCGGAGCTGGCGCTAACTTTTGACTGATCGCTGGTATGCGAGCGCTCATCGTAGGTGTAGTAGTGTTTACAACGCCAGTTATTGATGTCGCTGATATTGAAGTTTTAGAAGAGATGGTAGCGACTTCAGGACGTTCTTCTTCTTTATCTGTGGTCGCCTTGAAATACTCGCCATTTTCTGGGTTGCTTGCTGCTGCAATTGGGCCTATTGCTGCAGCAGAAGGAGTAGGTGTTGGAGTAGGACTGTTGTTGGTAGTTGTTGTGGTCAAGCCATAGTAAGCGAGCATGCTGATTGCGGCCAGCGCTATAAGTGCGCCTGTCCACCACCAAAAAATGACACGTTCGCGCTTAGACTTTTCCTCAGCGGTCATTGCCGAAGTTGATCCAGTACCCCAAAACCAAATGCCTTTTTCATCAGCTTTCTCATTGGGAAGATGCGCCGCAATGGCCGCCCACGCGTGCGCGGGAGGGGCAACCTCTAGGTTTCCTAAGCGGGCTTTGTAGCCTTGATCTATGGA
>CALDTK010000071.1 GCA_937924035.1 uncultured Saprospiraceae bacterium
TATGTCACGATTGGCGAGAATACTCCTGAGCTAACGGTATTTTTAGAGCACCATGCAGAATTACTTGATGGTATAGAGGTACACGCTCATCGCAACAGGACAGCCAGTTCAGATATTGGAATGACGATGTCTGGTGAGCAGTTGGACCGAGTCGCAGGTGAGGATTTTGCGACGGTCGTGGAGAGGTTGCCAGGTGTGCGTCAGATCTCGAATGGCGCAAACGTAGGACGTCCAGTTGTTGATGGTCTTGGTGGATCGCGTTTGCAAATTGTGCAAGGCAGTATTGCTTTGGCAAGTCAAGATTGGGGCGATGAGCATGCCTTAGAAATTGATCCTTTTGCAGCGTCGAGTGTGCAGTTGGCGCGATCTGGAAACACGGTGCGGTACGGTGCTTCTACGACAGGAGCAAGTTTGGTGCTAGACGATGCTGGAATGCCCGTCCGAAAGGAAATATCAGGTAAAGGACTTTTACACGGAAAAACGAATTCGAGAGGTTTTGGTGGTGGAGTTCAGATCCAACAAAGGCTCTCGAATGCAATAGGGTACCGCGTTCAGTTTGCAGGTAGCGATCAGGGAGACTCTCGTGCGCCAGACTATGTGCTTTCGAATACTGGAGGACGCAAGGCTAGCGGTACAGCTCAGTTCTACTATACAGACAGCACGCTGCAATTAGATGCTAGCTATAGAGGCTTTGCTCAAGAGACAGGGATTCTTCGTGCTGCTCATATTGGCAACACAACAGACTTACAAAGAGCGCTAGAAAGTGATCGCCCACTTATTATTAATCCTTGGACACGATCTATTGACGCTCCTAGACAAGTGGTAGCGCACCATTGGTTTGCCGCTAATGCAGGTTATCAATTAAAAGATGATGCCGAGCTGAACATGAGTTTCAGCTATCAGTTTAACGACCGGAAAGAGTACGACATTCGTCGGGGAGGTCGCTCGGCAATCCCTTCTTTAGATCTTGCACTGTCGACTACCGACGTGAGGGTGGAGTACAAGCACCCCGAATTTGCGGGCAGCGAAGGTCAAATCGGAGTGAACGGTACAAGTTCGTCAAATCGGAATGATCCGAATACGGGAACCAGTCCTTTTATACCTTTTTATAATACTGAAAGGGCCGGGGCATTCTTTGATGAACGATTAGTAAAGGAATCGTTGACTTGGGAGTTTTCAGGACGAGTGGATGTAATCAGTACGTCGGCACTATGGGTGAGTCGTGGTGAGAATGGTCTCGATGAGCGCACAGTGTTTGAACGGACAGAAGGAACGGGCGCATTGTCTGTAGGTCTTGCTAAGTATTTTGAGAAAGGCTCAAGTCTACGTGCTAGACTAGCTTATGCAAGCCGCACAGCTAACCCCGCAGAACGGTTTGCAAATGGAGTACACCATGCCTTGGGTGTTTTCGAAGTAGGTGATTCTACGTTGAACATCGAGCATGGACTGAAGGGGGTGATCGGATTTGGTGCGGAAAAGGAAAGTGGGGTAGAGTTCCATGCTTCAGCGTTTGCGCAAGTGTTCAGCAACTTTATCTATCAGCAATATTTGCCCGATCCTATCCTGACCATTAGGGGTGCCTTCCCAGTGGTGGCTTACCAGCAGCAAAATGCTTTTTTGGCTGGAGTAGATCTAGATTTTCATGCACCTATTGGGCCTTTACAGCTTGACCTTGAGGCTGGTTACTTGTACGGTAGATTGTCAGATAAGGCCCCACTCCCAGATGTAGCGCCTTGGCAGTTATCCTCTGAGTTGAGTTATAGTCGAACGACCAACGGCAGATTTAAAGATTGGCGCGTGGCTGCCAGTTTGAGGCATGTTGGAGAGCAGAACAGAGCTCCAACGGTACTGCCCCGTGTTGCTCCAGCAGCATACACCTTGGCAGCTCTAGATGCGAGCACGCACCTAGCCCTCGGCAGCAACGTGCTTGGCGTCCACCTTACCGTATTGAATCTGTTTGACACCGAATACCGTGATTATTTGGATCGACTGAGGTATTACGCTGCTAGACCAGGACGCGACATACAATTGCGTCTGCTGTATGATTTCTAATTGTAGAACTCACCTCACAAAGAGACAACCCATATTATTTTAAATGCAACATTGTTGTATTTGCAACACTGTTGTATATTGCACTTGCTTTGAAGAACGAAACTGAAATAACGACCACTGCGACTAGGCTACTTTCTGATGCGGGCTTGCGAAATACCCCTTCGCGAAGGGGGGTACTGAGTCTACTTTTAGTCACTGATGAAACATGTACTTCAAGTACATTCGAATCAACTTTACAAGCTGATCGGATAACGATCTACCGCACACTGCGTACGCTTGAAGAGGTTGGCCTAGTTCACCGCATACAAGACACCACAGGAGTAGATAAATATGCGCTCTGTGGTGATAGCTGCTCTACAGCAGGGCATCACCATACACACGCACATTTTTATTGTTCCTCTTGCGACACTACTTCTTGCCTAACAGAGGTTGAAGTCGATACACGTGTTTTGCCGAAAGGCTATCAAATAAGTGAATCACATCTTACATACAAGGGCACATGTCCTTCGTGTAACTAAACCCCAAGGTTATGAATAAATCAACCCTCTACTTCCTCCTTTTCTGTTTCGCAGCTACCACCTGGACAGCGTGTGTCGATGATGATGTGCCGGTGGTGGATAATGAAGAAGAGTTGATCACAACGGTCAACGTAGCACTCTCAAGCCCAACAGACGCAGTAACTCTAAACTTCCGAGATCTCGATGGAGACGGTGGTGATGATGGTGTAGTTACGGGAGGAACGTTGGATGCAAACACGAGCTACAGTTTTACAACTACTTTTTTGAATGAGTCAGAAACGCCTACTGAGGATATTACCGAAGAGGTGCGTGAAGAAGGAGACGAACATTACGTCATTTACGAATCAGGTAGCCTCAGCTTTGATGTTATGCGTTCAGACGTAGATAGCGATGGCAATCCGATTGGACTAACCGGAACGATCACGACTGGTACTGCCGGTACTGGTGAATTGCAAGTGGTGTTACGCCATGAGCCAACGAAAACTCCAGATGGAGCTACAGGTGGTGAGACTGACATTGATGTTAGGTTCCCGATAGTCGTAGAGTAAAAGTTTATTGTTTTGAAAGATGATTTGTGGTCTGGTCGTGCAACGGCCAGGCCACATTTTTTTGAAGTTTACATTATTAATTATGAATAAATCAACCCTGTATATTTTGCTTTTAATTCTTTTTGGAATGACGTATCAGTCATGTTCCATTGAGGATGATATTGTATGTTGTACCCCTCCGCCGGAGTTAATTACATCAGTTAATGTAAGCCTTGTTAGTCAAAGCGATACACTGACCTTGTCTTTTAGCGACCTTGACGGAGAAGGCGGTAATGATGGTGTAGTTGAAGGAGGAATTTTGGATGCAAATACAACGTACAGCTTTGCTACCTCCTTCTTGAATGAGTCGACGACACCTGCTGAAGATATTACTGAAGAGGTGCGTGAAGAAGGTACCGACCACTTTGTAGATTATCAATCTGGAACGCTGGGCTTTACGGTTGTGCGTACAGATGTAGATGACGATGGCAACCCTATTGGCTTGACGGGAACGTTTACTACGGGAGATGCAGGCACAGGTGAATTGCAAGTGATCCTACTACACGAACCAATCAAAACAGCCGATGCTGCTACTGGTGGAGAGACCGACATTGAGGTAGGTTTTCCGATAGTGGTAGAGTAGTACTCAACCTTTGATATAGGCTCTTTTAGGTAAAAAGTTGTTACCCTGGTTTCCTTGTCTTACCTTTCTAGCAGGCTAGCACATGTAGTGCAATGCCACGGTATTAGTAGTAGGTATGGAATGGTCCCCCAAGGATAGTCTGGTTGTTTTTTCAAAGTTCGAACGTATTGCTATTGGGGTTCTGCTTGTGCTCATTTCAACAGGTGCGACCTCTGGCTATTGGTTGCCTAAGGTCTGGCCTTATGAAGCGAGTAACGTAGATGACCGCATAGCATTCCAAACCGAAATTGAAGAATGGGAAGTTCGAAATCAGTTGTTGGTTGACAGTTTAACGCGTGTCAAAGCAGCAAGAGATCAACGATATGTCGACAACCGCAAAAAGTGGAATAAGCCGAGAATAAATACTTCTCCAACAAAACGTAAGTGGAAGGAACCAAAGCCAGAAACGGTGAAGGTTGATTATTCAACACCGATGCCTAATTTAGGCTCTGTAGATGCTAATATCGTTGAACTTGATGTACTTCTCCGCATTGGTGTACCACCGAAAGTTGCTCGAACTTGGATAAAGTTTAGAGGACGTGGAGGCAACTTTGTACGAAAGGAAGATGTAGGCAAGATCTACGGTATGCCCGACTCAACACTACAGCGAATCTTACCTTATTTCAAATCACCCGACTTAAGGAGGAAACGAGATAAGGATGCTTCAAAAACTGTCATCGTAAATGTAAATACTTCTACGATTGAAGAACTTCAAACCGTGAATGGAATAGGTCCATTCTTTGCTAAACAAATTGTCAGATATAGAGGGCAATTAGGTGGGTTTTTATCACTTACTCAGGTAGCTGAAACACCAGGTATTCCAGATAGCTCATTTCAAACCTTTCGTGATCAATTGACCGTCACATCGGATGAACCAAGGTTGATCCGGATCAACCAATTGAACCAGCAAGAGTTATCAAAGCACCCATATATTTCCAGAAAGCAAGCTGAAGTTATCGTATTGAATCGTCGAAATCACGGAGCTTTCAAATCAAGAGAAGACTTGTTGGCAACGATTGTATTAGATACTATGACGGTTGATCGATTGATGCCTTATCTTGATTTTGTGGAGTAGTTTCTGAAGCTATCTTTCCTGCATGAAAATCAAGACGCTCGGTTCGAATGCGCTCCCTGTTTCAGAAGTTGGTCTCGGCTGTTGGCAGCTCGGCGCAGATTGGGGCACGGACTTTAATCGTGAAGGAGCGGAGGCTATTTTGCAATCCGCACTTGATGCTGGTGTGCGCTTTTTTGATACAGCCGATGTGTATGGAAATGGAAAGTCAGAGCAGTTTATTGGTGACTTTTTAGCTTCCGCGAAAACGCCTGTGACGGTAGCTACCAAGTATGGTCGCAACGACGGAATATATCCAGATGGATACAGTTGGGATGGGATTCGAAGGGCGGTTGACGCTTCACGCGAGCGTTTGCAGGTGGAATCGATAGACTTGTTGCAGTTGCACTGCATTCCCTTTGAAGTGCTCAAAGTCAACGACGTGTGGACATGGCTTCATAGGCTTCAAGAGGATGGATCTATTAAGGGTTTTGGTGCAAGCGTAGAGACTATTGAAGAGGGCCTGTTTTGCCTTGAGCAGGAAGGCTTGCAATCACTCCAGGTCATCTTCAATGTGATGCGTCAAAAGCCACTTGAAGAGCTTTTGCCAATGGCGCATAATCGAGGGGTGGGGATCATCGTCCGCTTGCCGTTGAATAGTGGTTTACTTAGCGGGAAGATGAGCGTTAATACAGCTTTCGCCAAAACAGATCATCGAAATTATAACCGCGATGGTGCTGCCTTTAATGTGGGGGAAACTTTTGGGGGGCTACCGTTTGAAACGGGTGTATCGCTCGTAGATCAGATGAAGCTTGAGGTTTTGCCGAAAGGCTACACACTTCCACAATTGGCGCTAAGGTGGTTGTTAGATCAATCAGCGGTGACGACAATTATTCCTGGGGCAAGTAGGCCTGAGCAGGCTAAAGCAAATGCTGCAGTAGCGGAGATGCAAGCCTTATCAAAAGAAGCTCGTAAACAGCTGGGCGGTTTTTATGCAGACCACATTTCGATGAAAATACGGGGGCCTTATTGATGCCTTAATCTTCAAGGTTTTCTAACGTACTTGCGGGATAACTTGAAGACGAGATGAAAAATGCACGCAAGGAACCAGGCCTGCCACCTGGGTCCGTAGTTTTTACAGGAGATCGCAGGGTAGAGAAAATTGCGATTCACTACTTACAGTATAGCGAGACCAAGTTGGAGGAAAAAGTGTTAGACAATCACATGTCTTCCGTTTTTAAACCTAATACGCAAGGGGTGGTAGATTGGTATGATCTACGTGGCATCCACGACGAAGCATGGATTGAAGCGTTGGGTACTACATTCGAAATTCATCCACTGGTCTTGGAGGGCGTGGCAGATGTTCATCAACGACCCAAGTTTCAAGAGTTTCAGAAGGGAAACTCTGTAACCTTAAAAGCAATTGCTTTTGATAAGGATAGTCAAGAGATTACTACCGAACATATTACGGTCTATTTCCGTCCAGGATTTGTAGCAACGTTTCAAGAATCAAGTACTGATTTATTTGCAGCTGTACGTAAGCGTGTAAAAGGTGCTAGTGGTCGAATTCGGCAGCGGGGATCGGACTATCTGTGCTATGCATTGATAGACGAGATCGTAGATAATTATTACGTCGTTCTAGAAGAAATAGAAGATGTAATCGAAAACTTAGAAGATCGATTATTAAGTAGTCAAGATATTCGGAATAAGGGTGAAATACACGATCTAAAAAAGCAACTACTAGTGCTTCGCAAGTCGATTGCACCGTTGCGAGAGGCGATTGGTAGGTTTTCTAAGAGTGAAAGCGCATTTATAGCAGATTCGACGAGAGTATTTGTGAGGGATTTGTATGATCATACCATTCAAGTAATGGATTCGGTTGAGAATTATAGGGATATGTTAATCGGTTTACAAGATCTATTTTTGAGCGAAGTGAGTTTTAAAATGAATCAGGTAATTCAAGTGCTAACTATTATTTCTGCCATTTTTATTCCACTCACCTTTTTGGCTGGATTGTACGGGATGAATTTTGAAAACATACCTGAATTGCAGTACAAGAATGGATATTTCATTCTCTTAGGTGTTATGAGTTTAATCGCAATTGTACTGGTGATCTTTTTTAAGAGAAAACGATGGCTGTAATAAAAATTAGTTTTTTTTGGTATATTACAGGACACCATTACCAAAATTGCCATGCAAAAGTTTGCGACCTTTTTTGTTTTCCAAGTAATTTTAGCTGTCTTTCTTTTTGGATCAATACAAGGGCAAACAATTGAACCCCGTAAAGGCTATTCCCCTCAGATTGGTGCCGTAGTTGAGATGCTTGACGATTTAAAAGGAAGGGTGACAAGAAGTGTTGCTCATCTAACTATTGAAGAAACAGATTTCTTGTTAGATGAAGATGCTAATCGTGTTGGAGCAATGATCCTTCATTTGGCTGCGACGGAAAAGTACTATCAGGTCTACACCTTCGAAAACAGAGGGTTTACCAAGGAAGAAGCTGCAAAGTGGAAGCTTGCGCAAGATTTAGGTGAGCGCGGACGTAAGGAATTTGTAGGGAAGCCTATCGAGTATTATTTGGCGATCTGGGAGGAGGTGCGGCAAGAAACGCTCCGCCTACTCAAGACTAAAGATGACAAGTGGTTTAAGGCAAAAGTGAAAGGAAGTTCGATGAATAACCATTGGGCTTGGTATCATGTTATGGAGCACCAAGCCAATCACATGGGGCAGATCAGGTTGATTGTGAAGCGTGCGAAAGGTTAGGTCATTGCTGATTCTTCCAACTTGATTAAATATCCACTTAATGATTCGGATGGATCTAGATTTAGCTTTTTACGTACTCGATAACGAGCCTTCTTAACGCCAGAATCCGAAACAGATAGAGCACTCGACATTTCTTTCGTTGTCATACTAAGCCTGACCATTGCAAGAAGCCTATGGTCGTTACTTGTAAGCCCTGGATGTTGTTGTCGTAGAGCTTTAAATAGGTCGCTGTGAATCACTTTTGAGGACGCGATAAAAACTTCCCAGTCTTTTTGTTCAGTACGATCATTGCGAATCGTTCTGCTTAGTTTGGAAATAGTCTTTGCATTTGTACCATTATTTCCAGTTCGCATGTCTGAAAGATCACTTTCCAGTGATTTTAGCAACGCATTCTTTTGAGCTAAAGTGAGTGCTTGGAGATTTAGTTGCTGATTGAGGCTTAAATTTTTCAGCTGCATTTCTGCCTGTTTGCGCTTAGCTTCTAACTCCTTTAAGGAGTTCGCTTTTTGGCGTTGTCTAAATGCGTAAATACCAAGAAACCCAATAAGTAGTGTCCCAGTTAAAATTGAGGCTAATAGTTGATTTTTCCGTGTTACAAGTTGTGCTTGCGAGATGATTTCTTTTGATTTTTCGTGTGTTCTAAATGCCTCGTATTTCATGGAGGCCATTTCTTGTTTGAGTGCAAAATCTGCGGTTGTGACACTATCACGGTATTCAATGTGTGTTTGAAACCATTTTAGAGCAGGTTCGAACTTGTTCTTCCATTCGTAAGATTCAGAAATGACTCCTGCGAAGAAACTCGCGTCACCAAACGACTTTCTCTCTAAAGATTCATCGACAGCTCTTTTGAAGTATTTTATTGCTGTATCATAGTTGTCCATACCTCTATGGCTAATTCCAATCCAGTATAATGTATGTGAAGGGTTGGAGTCGACATCTTGTTCTAGTCGAAGCACTTCATTGAAGATTGTATTGGCTTTAGCCCAATCTCCGAGCTCTCCAATAATTTGTGCCCGCGTTGATTTGAATCGAATAAGATTATATGGTGCATCGTAACCTTGAAGCATCGACTCAGCAGAGTCTAGTAAGACTAACGCCTTCTTTGGTTCGCCTGAGTTTGCCCGGTTATACGCTAAAAATTCAAGCCTATCTGCTCTGGAAATGGGGCGTGTAATAGGGTTCATTAAATCTCGGGCGAGTAGGATTTGCTTGTCACTTTCTTCGGTGTTTCCCAAAGCGGTATACACGATTGCTGCAATGGTATGCGTAGCTTCTTGTCTACGAGGATTAGAAACTGCATCAACAAGCGCGTCAGCTTCTCTTACAAGGTCTAGTGCTTCCGCCAATCTTTTTTCTCGGACAGACGTGATTGCATCGCTGAGCAGGAAGGCATGCTTTTTTCTGACATTATCGACGTTGACCATTAAAAGGTCGAGGGTGTCGACCCAGCGGCGAGCTTCTTCCGTGTGCCTTCTTCTTGCTGCTGCTCTATTTCTGGAAAGTGTTACTCTAAACTTAGCTTCGAATGAAGGTTTTCGCGGAAGCACCAAGGCTGAAGAGTCTGCAGCTTCTAGCATCCTCGAGGTGTGCTGCATACTATTATAAAACCCAGATAGCTGTGACATCACTATCGATGCAGCTGAAGAGTCGCCAGCTGCTAATGCCTTTGAAAATAGGTTGTGCGTTTCTGAATAGGTTGCTTTAGGATATAGCTCTAAGCTATCTGCTAGTTTGTCAAGTTTTGCGATAAGGGCTATTTCTATGTTCTGTTTTATTTGACCAAACCCACTAGATGAAGATGTAAGACAAAATAGATAAAATAGAAAAAAGACTAGGTGCTTCATTTTTTCTCGTTTCTGAAAATTGAGACTTAAATTTCGACGAGTACAATCCGCAAACTACACTATGCACGGCCTAACAACCCTTCGTGCAAGGGTAGACATTAAGTGGACAATTTGGTGTCAGTGTGGCTTTTGGCAGGTTAAAGGGTAGACGAAGCCGATTAGTGTTGATGAATACTACTGTTCGAAATACTAGGGCACTAGTATTGTACTAGCACTGAACAGAACGGCATTTATGTCGATTGAGTTTTCAGAAGTGTACGCCCTCTGTTAGTCTTCTAGCAGAGGGCTTTTAGGTAGTTTTTTCTCGTTTGGCAGTAGTTCAACTAGATTTTCAAACTTTGCCCTTCTAGCAAGGTAGTATTAGTTGCTGCTGGCTTAGAAGATTAGCTTTGCTTATAGATGAGTAAGTCTGAAATAATTGCCTTAGCACGAGCCAAGCTCAGTTCTCGCATTACAGAAGTGGAGCAGCAGATTTTGCAGACGGAGAAATCGCAAGCAGAAGACTCTAAAAGTTCGGCAGGAGACAAGTTCGAGACAGGCCGTGAGCGGTTGCAGCAAGAATTGGATCGACTGGGTGCGCAACTAATGTATTTAAAGGAGCAACGAATAGCCCTGGAGGTTGCAGGCCGGATTAAATCAACTTCCCGTGCTGCAATAGGCAGTTTGATAGTGCTGAGTAATGGCGTTCGTTACCTCATCGCCGTAGGCTTCGGAAAGCTGAAGCTTTCGGACGGCTGTATGGTTTTCGTGATTTCTCCTGAAGCTCCGATTGGAGAGGCTTTAATAGGGAAGGTTCAAGGAGAGGGTTTTGAGTTTCGAGGGCAGAAACTCTCGGTTGTAGGCCTTGATTGATCACGAAGAATAAATCAAAAGAAGCCTCTCATTGACGGGTTCTCGATTACTCGAACCACATGCAATGAAAGACTTCCTTGAATAGAGTAGTCTACTTTATCTTTTGTAATAGGATACAATACTTGCCTTAGCGATCGTATTGTTCCACAGATAGTATCCAACGATTGCCGGATTGGTAGTTGCATCCAGTCCTAGCTTATCAACGCTGAGTGCATGCACCGTAATGACATATTGGTGTGTGCCGTGCCCTTCAGGAGGACATGGCCCACCGTAGCCAGGAGCACCATAGTTGGTGATGCTTTGAATCGCATCTGCACTCATGAGTCCTGCATCAATGCTTCCTGCGTTTGCAGGTAGATTATTTACGTCAGTAGGTAGGTCAAATACAAGCCAGTGCCACCATCCGCTTCCGGTAGGTGCATCTGGATCATACATCGTTATTGCGAAACTTTTGGTTCCTTCCGGTGCATTCGACCAGCTGAGTTGAGGTGAGACATTGTCGCCCGTGCAACCAAAGCCATTGAATTCTTCTACACTTGTGGAGTTCCCTCCAAGTGTGTTACTGGTTAGTGTAAACGTCTCTTGACCAAGCACGCTTAGGGTGCTTAGTAGACAGAATAGTAGTGTTGTTATGGACTTTTCCATGATGTTGAACTTTGCGGTGAATTGAAATGTCCGTCAGTCTGTGTGACCTCTTGACTTGATGATGCAAAGTTGGGCCAACTTCTTTTGAAGTTCGAATGAAAAGTGTTCAAAAAGTATTTCAAAAAGCTCAATTGCTTTTTTGGTACTGCTTGGGTGTTTGTCCAAATTGCTTCTTAAAAGCTTGAACGAAGTTTGAAAAATTCTCGTAGCCAGCTGCTTCATACACATCAATTGGACGGCTTCGGTTCGTACGAAGCAACATTGCTGCGTGTTTGAGTCTTTGCTCAGAAAACCACTTCATAGGACTTAATTGGTATTGATTTGAGAACGCTCGTTTAAAGGTGGATATGCTCATGTTACATAAGAAGGCAAGTTCCTCCAAGCTCAATTTTTTGTGTTTGTTATTGGATACGATGTTTGTTAGTCTGACTGTTTTGTCATCTGTATTTTGGACAATTGCATTTAGGAAGTCAGCTCCACACTGATGAACCAAATAGAGCATTATCTCTTCAAATTTAGTCTTGAGCATTTGCTGTTTAGTCTCTTTTGGAAGTGAGAGTATCCAGATGAGACTGTCCACGAATTGCAGGATAAAGGTATCGTACTCAAAGGCGTAGAATGTTTTGGGGCGTATGTTTTTGCTTGTATATAATTCATGCCTAGTCAAGAAAGACTTGACTTCATCGTCCGAAAAAAAGAGGAGAATGCTCTGATAAATATTACTTGAGCTGGAAGTTTTTTCGGTCATTAAGCAGTGGCCTGCTTTCATGATTAGGAACCGTTGATTGTCAATTTGTGCGGTTTTGTCATCGCCGATAACCTCTTTGGTTCCGACTCTTAAAAAGCTAATCGTATTTTTGGAAAGCTCTATTTTTGTCCTTATGATATCTTGTCTGGTAGTGTAGTTGAATACTTGAATGGCATCAGTCGATTCTAGTTTTAAGTCTACAGGTAGAACTGTCGTATTCATTTTCAAACGGATTGATTTGCAAGCGTCTTTACCCGCCTAGACACAAGGAGAGCCATGAGTAAGTGGAGCATACTGCTGGACTTTTGGCAAGGTAGACTCTCCACGGCTTAATCCTAAAAAAGCTATTCAGCGTTTTCATTCGTTACAGATCGGCCACCATAAATAGAATGGAACATTCATCCGATGACTATCGCTAGACTCCAATCCTAGTTTCTTTCGTTTGCAAGGGTCAGTACAATGCTAATTGGCGTTTTCATTGCGCTTTCTGGAACGACCTTCGCCAGTTTAATGAGACGTATAGAGACGCGTGGCTAATGGTATCATGAAGCTACTAACGAAAAATGTTGTGTGAAATACACTAGGCAAATGTTTTGCTTAAATTGGTCGCCTGCTTAGATAATTCAGTCTCTGATTTAAATGATTAAGCCACAAACGAGATACACCAAAAGCGGGCGTATAAACTTAGCTTATCAGGTTTTTGGGAAAGGTGAACAGAAGATCGTGTATATCCCGGGCTGGGTGTCTAACATTGATTTGATGTGGGACAACCCTCAGTTGGTATCGTTTTTCCAAGGGCTTGCTGAATTTGCGACGGTCATTTTGTTTGATAAAAGAGGTACAGGACTTTCGGATCGCGTATCAGAGCTCTCATCCTTGGAGGAGCGCATGGACGATATTCGTGCGGTGATGGATGCTGTGGGTATTGAAAAAGCAGCACTTTTTGGACACTCCGAGGGAGGTTCTGTTTCTGCGTTGTTTGCTGCCACGTATCCTATGCGAACGCAGGCGCTCATCACATTTGGTGTTTTTGCCAAAAGGAAGCCTTCTGAGAACTATCCGTGGGCGCCGACGGATGAAGAGCGACAGGAGGTCTATGACATGATTGAAAACAGTTGGGGGTCAGGTGAAATGAACCTAGCATCTCTTGCACCATCTATGTCAGAGGACCGAGAATTCATGGATTGGTTGGCTCGTTATTTTAGATCAGGGGCGAGTCCTAGTGCGGCTTTGGTGTTGACTCAACTCAATACACAGGTCGATATCGTCGACATTTTGGATACGATTGAGGTTCCTACACTGTTAATGCAGCGGACAAATGATATCGACGTAAAGATTGAAGAGGGAAGGTTTATTCATCAGAAAATCAGTGGTTCAAAATTTGTCGAATTCGACGGGCAGGATCATTTGTTTTGGGTGGGTAACACGAAAGAGGTTCTCCATGAAATAACAGAATTTCTTACTGGTGTTCGACCAAAAGATAGCTATGATCGTTTGTTAGCAACCATTTTGTGTTGCGACATTATAGATAGCGAAGCACTCTTTTTTAAGTACGGTGAGGAGCGCTGGGCGCAACTCATGGATCAATACCACCTACTTTCAGAGCGCCTGATCAAGCAGTATCGCGGAAAAATTGTCGAGAAAATCGGCGATGGCTCGATGGCTACGTTCGATGGGCCAAGTAAGGCAGTTCACTGTGGCCTTGAGTTGAAGGCGCAAATAGAGGCATTAAACCTTCCGGTAAAACTTGCGGTACATACTGGAGAGTGCATTACGATGCGCGATAGGATCGGTGGCTTAGCGGTTCTCATTGCTAAACGCGTGCACGAGAGCTCTTCTGGTGATGGGGTGTTGCTGACTCAAAGCGTAAAGAACCTGTTATACGGTTCTGGTCTTGAAACAGCGCCTAAGGGGGCAATACAAGTTAAAGGCGTACAAGTTCCTATTATTCTGCACCAGGTTATCGAGAGTCCCGCCGAAGAGCAATATCTTGAATTGTCTAAAAGAAGTTTGGCGGGAGATGCGACACCTAAGAATTTCTCTTTTTTAGAAGATGTTTTGCAATGTATCGATAATCATTTGAGTGACCATAAATTTAATACTGAAGTTTTATGTGCTGAAATGGGCATTAGTGCACGTCAACTGCAGCGTAAGCTGAAATTGATTACGAATAAGTCCCCAAACCAAGTGATTCGTTCAGCACGATTACACCGGGCAAGAGATTTGATCATGAGTGAAGAGTACACCGTATCCGAGAGTGCTTATGAAACTGGATTTAATAGTGTGTCTTATTTCACAAAGTGTTTTAAATCAGAATTTGGAAGATCTCCAAGCTCAATGATCGTTGTATGATTGTAGTGTGCAATGACCTTGTGATCTTATTCCAATAACACTCTTACACTACTCTCCAAATTGGAGTAGAATGGCTAAAATTTATTTTTTCGTTTGATTTATAAAGTTTATGTTTTACCGACTGTTTTGATTGTGGTTAACTTAACCATAGCTAGCCTCAAGTAAGTTTTTGAGTTAAAGGCTTTGCGCCTATTTGATCTTGATTGAAAGTCATTGTAAAAGTTCGCATAACTACAATATAGCCTTTTCAGGTTTGTCGGAACCTAAACTCTTATGCGTGCCCTTGATTACGTTTAAGTTTTTCTAATGCAACTGAATAGTCATCGTGTCGGGAATTATTGGTAAATAAAAGGGATGATCTGGCAGGAATGTTGGCCATCGGGAGGTTGATATTTGCAACTTACCTGAGTAGCTTTTCATGTATACTCAGGATTTTTTTAGTCAAGCATTTTCATCAAATACTGTGTCAAAGGCGAACTTCATGGTTTCTATCTTGTGACTAGCCAAAATTGCCTTTTACTTCTTTAGTCACTCTTTTTTTTAAAAACTAAATTCATGCAAAACCTAACACTTTACGGTGCAAGTTGGTGTAAGAACTCTAAGCAAATTCAAGATTTGCTGGATCAATATTCTATTGATTACGACTATGAAGAAGTGGATGTAAAGGAGAAGGCTTCTGGTACTTTGGAGGGACTCCAGGATGGGCTGAGCACCATCCCTACGCTAGTGGTAAATGACCAACAATTAAATAACCCTTCTCTTGAAGTGGTGAAAGCTGTGCTTGGAATTAACGAGAACCAACGGATTGTACTCTACGGTGCAGACTGGTGCCCAGACTGTCAACGCTCAAAAGGATTTTTGCGCGATAACAATTTTAATTTTCAGTACATCAATATTGATGAGCAGGAATGGTCTATTCCTTTCGTAGAAAAGATCAATAATGGCAAGCGTAAAATTCCAACCATACTGATTGGCGAAGATGTATACGTTGAGCCCTCTAATGCAGCATTACGAGAGCGACTCAACGTTACCGCAGAGGATACGAGCCATGTTTATGACACTGTAATCGTTGGCGGTGGAGCTGCAGGTTTAACGACGTCACTCTATGCGCAACGTGATCGTTTTGATTCATTGATTTTGGAAAAATCTACAATTGGCGGGAATGCCTTCATCACCGAGAAGATTGAAAACTATCCTGGCTTTCAAAGTATTTCAGGGCCAGAGTTGATGAAGCGAATGGAGGAACAAACGCGGACCTATGGTACAGCCATAAGCACTGGTGTTCGTGTACTTGACATCATTCGGGAGCGTAATATTTTTAAGATCGTTACAGATGATCTTACCTATTATGGAAGGTCAGTTGTACTTGCAACGGGTTCGACCTATCGTCGATTAAAGATTCCTGGTGAGCGTGACCTGATTGGTAGTGCTGTCCACTTTTGTGCTACTTGCGATGGAGCCTTTTATCGCGATCGTGAAGTCATCGTCATTGGGGGAGGTAACTCAGCATTAGAAGAAGGAATCTTCTTAGCTGGATTTACGAAAAAGGTGACAATCATAAACCGAAAAGATCGCTTTACAGCCTCTCAAACCTACATTGATAAGCTTCCTAAGATATCCAATATTGAGGTAAAGTATGGACGTGAGTCTGTAGAATTTCATCGCGATGAGGAAGGCAACTTTACTGGCCTCGAAGTCAAGGATGTCCAAAGCAATGAGACAGAAGTCATTAAAGCAGATGGCGTGTTTGTGTTTATCGGACTTGTTCCGAATACCAAAGATTTTAAAGGAATCATCGATCTAGACGAACGTGGGTTTATTAAAACCACCGGTCTTGGACAGACTTCTGTTCCAGGTATTTTTGCTGCTGGTGATAATCGTCAAGGTGCGATTGCACAAGTTGCTGCTGCGACGGGTGAAGGCGTCTTGGCGAGTTATGGGTTGCGAGAGTACTTGAGTAAAGTTGGATAAACTTGATTGTTGCTATGACCGCGATTTTCAGGCTGTTGTTGCTAGAGGTATTTGGCAGGCTCAAGCATACTGAACCATATCGTATTACTTGCGTGTCAGGCTTCCGCCAAAACGTGCCCGCGCACCGGCGTAATCTTGGCAGTTCGTCGCCGTGATGTCGACTTTCTTGTCGTAAAAATCGAAGAGGAGTTCGCAGTTTTCTTCCCCTTTGAAGATGCCCTGTTTCAGGTTGAGCATTTTACCTACGCCGGCTATTCGGCCGCTGTGACCGTTGTGTCCACTTACTTCGTAGTAAAAGCTGAACGCTGTATCGTCGATAAAGCGAATCGTGATGTCGTCAGTAGTGGTCCTGCTGTCAAACGCCTTCGAATCCATGTTCCACATTTCGATACCGTGAGTAAGTTCATAGCTGGCATCTGTCAATGGCGGGGATGGCTTCGTACCGATTTCTAAAACCTTGAATACACCTAACTCGAAATCCTGAGAACTATTGAATGCCGGTTCGGTGCTCCATTCTCCGGAGAGTCCGTTATCGCCAAACAGCCCTTTGAAGTATCCGGTGGACTTGCCCTTGTACGACTCAACGAGCGAGACCTCGTTCGTTGTTGGGTCGATTTTGCCGTTCAGTGCAAGTCGACCTAAGTTTTTGAAATAGTAGTAGCTGCCGGTAATGCTATCTCCTTCGAAGACGAGGTTCATCAGGGCATCGGTGCGATAATTTCCGATATATCCGCTGAGGACGTAGAGTTTGAGTTGCTCGGGAGGGGTGGGGAGTATTTGCGCCGTATCGGCTTGTGTTGAACCAGAGGGTTTCTTTTCACTGCAGGCCATTGTGCTGAGAATGAGGAGCAGAGCGACTACGGCAGTTGAAAAGCCGAAAAACCGAGACCGTGTTGGATTTTGTGGAGTGGAGACCATGCGTTTAGATGGTCAAAGTTTGGGCCAGAAGGGGGGCTTTTTCATGTCACTCCCGCTCCCCAATTCACCTGCCCCCCGCACCGTCAATTCCGACAATTCAAAACCGTAGAAAAATTCTGGCAGGCACTTTCGATTTGTCAGAATCGAAAGAGTCAGTGGATGATGTATTTGAGGTTTTGGCGTAAGCCTACTCCAAATACTCCCCCTTCACCGCTCGCCACAAAGGCCCAACAGCAAGCAGCAAAACAAGTATATTAAACAACACATTACTTGCTTGCCCAGCCATTACGGATCCAATACTGTCGGTTACAAACCAGGCCACGAGGCCACCGACAACGGCTTTGCGAACACCTTCTGGGGCTTGATTGTACACGAAGCGTTGGAGCAAATAAATCATCACACCCCAACCCGTAAGAAAGCCTCCGGTAAGGGCAGAGAGGAAACGAGTAGTTGGTGCTAAAAAGTTCTGCTCGCCATCGAGTGGCCAGGCGAGTAAGTCTAAGGTGAAGGTTGCTGGGAAGTCTGTATCTGCCTGTGTGGCAAGTGTAAATAAGGGCCCGAAAGCACCCACAACGAGCGCAGTTACGATGAGGTAATTCTTGTGAGATTGGCTATGGTGTGATGCATCCATGATCAAGAGGTTTGTTGACATGGGCAAAGGTCTACCTTGATGACACATCATATTAGACGGCAGCGTCTAAATCGCGTTCAATACTTGGGATTTAGCGTTGCGCCATACCGTCTTGCTTGGTAGAAGTGATATGACCGATCATCGCGTGCAGGTCGGACAAATATTGTTTGATCCATTCTGCAGTTAAGTTGGATTCGTTGAGCTGCAAAAAGAAGTTGTCGAGACTAAACCGCAGGACGAGTTCGGCGAGGTAGGTGTTGTTCTCTATACCGATGATGCGGCCCCAGAGGGGTAAGGTGTCACGAAGGCTATCCTGCACCACAGTTTCGTATGAGCGGCCAAACGACCCTTGTGCTTGATGGATGCGCAGCTGGCGGGTAAACAGAAGTACGTCTGCATATTTCACGAAGACATCGGCCAGTTCGGCGATGGTATTAGCTTTTACTTCTTCAATAATTAGTTCGCGCACCTGTTTTCGATGATACTCGAGTAGCACTTCAATAAAGTATTGCTTGTCGCCGAAAAGGTGATAAAAGGAAGACTTGTTTTTGTCGATCTGGCGAGCTAGCCGTTCGATAGCGATACCGTCAGGCCCCTTTCGGGAAAACACCGTGTATGCAGCTTGAAGCCAAGGTTGTTGGGGAGTAGACAAGATTTTTTTGCAAAGATGGGTCGAAGAAATTAACTACAACTCAAGGCCAACCCCCTGCACTGTCAATTCACGCCAATCAAGACCATCAGAAAGACTCTTGCTGGTGCTTGATGGAGATTCGACCTCAGCCGTGGTCGCTTCCGCAATCGGAACATCCCGCCTCAAATAAATCGTATCCCGCACTTCCCTCACTTCAAGCTTCGTTCGATACAACGTCACCGTATCCCGTTCCACCCACTCAATCGCATCGCGCTACATATCGACCTGCTTGATTTTTTGCGGACTATTTGTTTCTTCGATTGGAGCAACCAGGGTTTTGGCGAAAGCTGGGTTACTAACTCAATAGACTTTAGCGTCAGGACCTCCACAAATGTCTGAGTGGATACGTAACGCAGTACTGAATGCGCTTTTAATCATGCAAAGTGTATATTCAAATTATGAAGCGAATACTTATCCTTATCGTATGTATCCCATTTCTATTTACGATCGCATATGCGCAACAACTAGAACAGTATGAAATTAGTATTTCCCGGGCTACGGTAGACTATACAGATATTCAGGCTTCAGGCATAGCGACTGACCATGGTTTGTTGATCAGCCCAGACAGCTTTCACCTTATTGGATTCCTTCAAGATATTGATCGTCTTCAGGATGCTGGGATCGTGGCAGTGGCTCGGGTACTTCAGCCTAAGTCCAAGCAAGTGACAGCGAGCAGAAATTCTTTCTGCACGTTTGACGATATTTTCGATAGTACGCCACCAGCTAATTTCAGTTTGGGGTCCCTTGCGAATGGGTACTACACCTTAAATGAAATTTACGATCAGATGGACGAAATGAGGAGGATCCATCCAGGTCTAATTTCTAGGCAGTTACCCATTGATACGTTTGAGACTTATGAAGGAAGGAGTATTTATCACTATGTGTTAAGTAGCAATGTCCTTCCAAGTCAAGTCAAGCCTAAAATAATGATGACCGCACTGACCCATGCGCGCGAACCCATGAGCATTATCAGCCAGGTGTACTTCTACTGGTGGCTGCTTGAACAATATGATGTCAATCAACAAGTCAAATGGCTCCTTGACAATACGGAACTCTATTTAGTCCCATGCGTGAATCCAGATGGTTATGCGTACAACACAAATGTGACATCAGGTCGCATGGGACTTTGGCGCAAAAACCGTCGACTAAATGCTGATGGCACGTATGGTGTTGACGTTAATCGCAACTATGTTATTGATTGGGGAGGTACTGGCGCTAGTAGCATTCCTAGCTCTGAAATTTACCATGGTGTGGCTCCACTCAGTGAACCTGAAGCTGCGGCAGTTAATTTTTTGCATACGACCATACCCTTTGAGACTGTAGTCAACGTGCATTCTTTTAGCAATTTGGTTATCACGCCTGGTTACGAGCGCTTGCAGCAAGTTGGGCCTCGAGACCTTAACCTTAGTCTAGCGCAAGCGATGAGACGAGATAATGGCTATGTTGTCGGAGAGGGCCTCAATACGGTCTTGTATGCCTCCTCTGGTTCAGCAACGGACCACTTTGCTTTTCATGATGGTGCAGTGGCGACGGGCAATACGTTTTCGTTTACGCCAGAGGTAGGTTCGCGAACCTTCGGCTTCTTTCCTCCTCAAGATACGTTGGCTGGAATGGCGGCGGATGCTTTGCTGACAAACTTCAGGGCACTTCAGTCTGCTCACTTTACTGTAGTACTTGACCCTTTCTACAATGGCTTGCAAGATGGAGGTGTCATTCGCTTAAGGGCGAGACGAATCAGTAAAACATCAGGTGTTGCAATTCTTAAGGTTACTTCACTTGATCCTAGACTTCGATTTGGTTCTACAAGCATAAACTTGGATTTTACCAATACAGATGCGATTTCAATAAATCTTCCCTATACAGTAGATGCAGGGAGCACTGATTTACATTTAGGGTATGAATTGAGTTTTGAAGACATGCCACACACCTTTCCATTCAAATCTGGGCCGATCGTTTATCAAAAGGCAACAGTTTTGATGGAAGAAGCAGGAGCAGAATTAGCGAATGTATTCGGCGTCAACCCGGCCTTAGATAATGGTAGTCGGCCAGTGTTGGGCTTTAATGACCAAACTGCAGCAGGGATTGTTTTTGCATCAGTCAACTATCCTGAAGATGCTGAGAGCCTTTTGATAAGGTACAAGGTTGATTACCTCGCTCCTGCGTTGAGTGAAGCCTCTTCGCCAATATTCAATGCATTTGATTTAGCTGATCCAGTTTGCTTTCATCAAGGGAGCTATGTTCTTGATAATTTCTCGAATTACTGGGGAGAGACAAACGGCTATTTAGAGGATTTTTATGTGATAGACGAATTCCTTCAGCCTGGTGGAGCTGTTGGTTTTGATTTAGCAGCAAATTTAACGGGTGTATATACTTACATAGATAGTCTAGAGGTGGTTGCCCTTTCTCCTGTGGAACTCAACCCTTCCAATACTCAAGAATCCAATCGAACCTCTGTACAATTTACCCCGAATCCAGCAAATACGAGCGTGCGCATTGAGTCTGGTGATCTTACGATCACACAAGTCGCGCTCTACGACGATGTGGGTAGATATCTTGGCATGCGTCCAGTTGAAGCAGGGAAGTTATCCTTAGAAGCCGTGCCTAGTGGTGTTTTAATGGTGCGTTTATTTGATGTCCAAGGACAGCAAGTTGGTTATAGTAAGCTTGTAGTCAGATAATTTGAAGTGTTGTTTTTTGTCAAGAAAGGGAAAGATATTATGTTGTTTTATAAGATTATATTAATACCATTAATATCAAAGTGCGTTATCGAATTTCGAACCACCTGCTCAATCAAGTCGCGCTGAATGACGGTGTGCTCAATCGTTTAAGGAGTTGATGTTTTAGCAGTAGGGAGAATTGAGGTTTTGGCGAAAGCTGAAGACGATAAAGGCTGGAAAAGCTAGCTCAATTCATCTTTAAGTTTTTAGTTCTTCACTGTTGGTTTCTGATCATCAGGGCGTTGTATATTTCAGTCCAGTACTTGGCGTCAATGCTTTGAGCGCTGACGATTTTTTTGGCAACGAATTGAAGAAAGACTCTTGATCGATAAGAAGCTAGGAAAGCATAACCATAGACAAGTGATTTTGGTGATGACATCACTTTGTGAAACGGTTGTTAGACGTGCTATTTTTTTATGTGGACTCTCCATTCTACTTCTAGGCTCCGAATTGTCTGCCCAGTCGGCTCAGCCAATCGTGCAGCATCTTAATGCTCGAAATGGACTCGTAGATGATGGGTTTAATGCCTTTGTCTTTGAAGATTCCCAAGGATTTATTTGGATCAGTTCAATGAACGGTTGCTATCGTTTTGACGGTCAGTCTATCGATCATTTCCCTCTTGATCAGAGTGGTGAGTATGATAATGCTGTAGTGAGTTCATTTTTCGAAGATGCGGAAGGCGATATATACTTTACTTCGAGCGACTGTCTTTACCGTTATTCTCCAAGTGGAAATCGGTTTCATAAGATTCCTATTCTTGGAGTAGATCGTCAGCTTCAGCGTGGGATTCATGCTTTTCATATCGATGCTCAGCGAGACATTCTTTGGTTAAGCAATGTGGAGCATACCTGGCGTTTTGACACCAAGAGGGAGGAGGTGGTAGGTGCTCGGTTTGCTGGAGGGCATATGCGATTCTTGCACCTCGGAACCCGTGGAGACACTACAGAATTTCTGGGCTTCTCTTGGTTGCTAGCAAAGGGTGTTGATTACTGGATGGTAGTTGGAGATTCGTTGCAAAAGCGTGAGGCTACCGATACTGTGTTGCAGCGCGCATTTATTAGTGGAGGCTTGTCACTTGATCCAGTTACCACCTGGCTTTTTAGTGATTTGGGTTTGCTTGAAGTCAACCAGGCATTACAAGTTAGAAAACTGTATCGTGTGCCAGATGCTGTTGATCCTGCAATTAATGGAGGTGTGATGATTAGTGATTCGGTACTTCTTTTAGCAACACGAAAGGCTGGTATGCGACTCTTTAATGTTGCTTCGAAGAGCTTTGGCTGTGCGATTCGTTCTGATCCGTCGAATCCTCAGAGCATTCAATCGGATCATGTCGGCGCTCTCTCGCGGACAAGTAACCGATGGATATGGGCAATGCAAGTCGAACAAGGACTCGACTACTTTGATGGTAACGAGCTTCTTGAACACGAGTCTATTGTTTTGCCGAAAGGTCAAAGATATTTGGACGCGATAAGCGCTAGGGATGGAAGTTTAATTGCATTGAACGGCGAAGGTCAAGTTGTGATGCAAGCTTCAGATGGTACAATGTTGACTGTACAGTTAGAAGGTGTTGACGAGCTTGTCGCAGGAAATTTATCTGTGGATTCGACAGGGTTAATCTGGGCGATTACAGATCAAGGCTTGTTTCGCCAATTTGCCCCTAAGGGACACATGCGTGCTATTCGCGAAAGGAATGAGGGGGTCAATCAGCTTTATCGAATTCTTCATACAGAGAGACGGCACTACTTGTTTGGAATGGGTGGAGTTTGGTTAATCAATGGGAGTCGGTTTGAAGATGTTACGTCTTTGTTTGTCGATGTGAAATTTCTAAATAAGCCATTGATCCAATTACGAAAAGGATGGTTTGCACTTCCTGTAGAGGGCCATCGCCTGGATTTATTCGCATGCTATAAGGACACCTTTACACTGCTTCAGAAAATTGAACTTAATGCAGAGGTGCACGATGTGATTCTTGACGAGCGAGGAGATAGTATGCTTGTAGCCGCCACTTCTACAGGCATTTTGTATTTAAGGAAGGCCCTTGATGGAGGGTGGTCGGTGTTTCGTAGTGAACACCCTGAGCGAGTTGTTCAGCGAATATTGCTTGATTCAGATGGAACATTATGGTGCTGGTCTGATAAGATGATTGGGCGGCGTGGAGCTTCGGATAAAGAATGGACTTTTCGCAGTGTGCCAGGGCCAGGCGTACGTCATCCTTATGCTCACCTGCTTTTGGATCATGGTGAATTTGGTCTATGTGGTCTCACTGAGCAGGGTGTAATTCCATATTCCGTTTTGGCGAAAGCTTCATTGTCTAATGGGCCAGAGGTTTATGTCGATGAAATTTGGATAAATAAACGTCCTTACCTGAATAAGGCGAGCTATTTGGTGGATTCATTGCATCTGGGTAGGCGGGAGAATACCCTAGAGTTTCGTGTTCGACCTCAGCAGGCAATGACTTCAGGGAATTATACTACTGAATATCGCATGACGGGCTATCAGGAGCAATGGACACCATTCGATCCGGAAGATCGACTGTTATTTACAGCGTTAGAAGCAGGCTCTTATAGTTTTCAAGCTCGTGTGACAGATCCTAGAAATCAGACAGGGCCTATCAAGCAGCTCTCCTTTACGATTGAGCCACCTTTCCATCGCACCTTACCCTTCTACTTATTGCTGCTGGGTGTTTTTACGGGAATTGTATACGTGACTACTTCACTTGTTTACAGGGGCAGGTTGCTCCGTGAACGGAGATTGCGTCTTCGACAAGAGTTGATCGATAAAGAGCGGGACCGTATCGCTAGTGAATTGCATGATGATATTGGAACAGAGTTGTCGTCAATCCGCTTTTTAAGTGAGGATATTGTAAACGAGTTTAATATTCCACTAGCACATAGAATTTCGGAGTTAAGTCAGAATGCCATTGAGCAGATGCGTGATATTATTTGGGCGCTTAACAGCGAAGAGGGGGAACTTGGGCACCTGGAAGAACGCTGTACGGAGTTTATAGAAAACTTTTCTGAGCAACATCAACTTACCTGCGAAATTAGGTTGAATACTGCTGGGCATTTAGGTGTGAAGCTCTCTGGCGAAGTGAAACGAAATATGTTTCTGATTTTAAGGGAGTTACTTCAAAACTCTTTGAAGCACGCCGATGCTGATAAGGTTGAGGTGTGCTTGTCTGCGACAAACACGTCGTTAACATTGGCGATTAGTGACAACGGTTGCGGATATCAAATAGACAGCCTACCTAAAAATGGTTATGGGTTAGTCAACATCCGTCGACGTGCTGATCAAATAGGAGCTCTATTGAAGACTGTTTCTAAGCCAGGCGAAGGGACACACACGACAATTGTCGTTGATCTATAACTAAAGTACTATAGGTAGGGCAAAATGATACTCTACCTTTGGTTCAAAGCTGCAAACCATGCTAAAAATTAGTGTAGTTGAAGACAATGAGGATATTCGGAACAGTTTGATTAAAACTCTTACTCGACTGAATAATATCGAATTGGTGAATGCATACTCAGACGGAGAATCTGCCTTAAAAGGTCTTCCTGTAGATAATCCAGATCTTGTTTTAATGGACATTGGGTTGCCAGGTATTACAGGGCCTCAATGTATGGTGCAATTACATGATCAAGCATTAAAGGCAGATTTCATCATGTTTACTGTTTGGGACTCGAATGAACATTTATTTGAAGCGCTTTGTGCAGGTGCGATAGGTTACATTTTGAAGAAAGAAGGAAGCTCTGGTGTTATTCGAGCTATTCAAGATTATCAACTTGGTGGAGGACCGATGAGTCGTAGTGTGGCCCGTCGTGTAATGAAAAGTTTTAGGCCAGCACCTAAAACTAGTCACGACCAAATTGATGGCTTAACAAAACAGCAGAGTTGTGTTTTAAGACTCTTGGCCGAAGGGATGCAAAACAAAGAGGTGGCGGATCGCTTGAAAATCACCACCCAGACTGTTAAGCAGCACAACGTTGCTATATATCGAAAGTTAGGTGTGAATAATCGCACGGAGGCAGTAGCTAAACTTTTTTCTTCAGGTAAGAGAACCCCAAATAAATTCTAACAATTACTTGCGAGCTTCTAAAAAATGTGTGTGTAAAGCACATTTATGCGAGAGCTTAACTATAAAAATTTAAATAGTAACAAAATGAAAAATTTAAAAATTAATCTCTGTTTGTTAACCTTGATATATTCTATTCAGTTTGCACAGGCACAATCGCTTAGCATGCTAGATGTATCGGATCCAGAGACAGAAGTACCATCCCTTCAGTTAGATGCAGGTGACTCTGGGTCTGCAATACTTTCAAGTAAAGAAGTATGGCAAGCAGACCTTAGTGTTGAAATGACGCAGAGAAATAGTGGTTATCAAATCTATACGATAGATGTCACATGTGAAAATGATGATGATTGTCGATCTCCAAAGTTAATTTTCACTTTACCGAGACAGAGTCGAGTTAGCGCCATTCGCTTTGATTCGGGGTTTGAGCAAACTGCTTACAGTATTATGGGCAGTGCAAGTCAAAGGACTGCGGTCGATACTCGTGCTATTGATGGGTGCCTAGTAGTTGATTTGCCCAACCTACCGAAAGGTTCAACTCAGGTAAGGATAAGTGTTGAGCTAGGTGAGAAAGACTCTATCCCATTAGATGGTGCTTCGGTAATGGTTTATAGCAATACTCCTGAACTTAACAAGGAAAATAATTTTTTCTATTTACCTCTAGAAATATAACTATTCTAGAAGCTCAAGCCCTAATCCTGTTGTTGTGTTTTTTACTTTAAAGATGTGTTTGAGTCCTAGTCGAGTGCTAGTATTTTAGTTTTTAACAATAGTTAAACAGCTACGTTTCAAGTCAAAATCAGTGTCAAAAACTGTCAATTCTCCAATTTTGTATTGGAAGATTGACACTAATTAATTAAACATTAAACAATTTTAATAATGGAGCTAATGTCAAATGTTTGCTACAAGGTTGGTCGGGAAAAAATCCTGAATTGGCTCAATCATGGTTCAGGTGATCTCTTCTTGGGCGTTCAATTACGGTTTAAGGGTAAACGATCTGGGGATCATCAACTCCTAGACCGGATTGAATGGAGTCGCGTGTTTTTGAAGGAAGGTAGTAACCCCCAGTTCCATGAGGTTAAAATGGGGAATGCCTTCTTGCCTCAAGAGATTTTTCTAAAATTCAGCAACTCCAATACTGTATCCGATTTGCAGATTGGGGAAGAGTTGGATGGTCAGAAAGCCTACCAATGGCTACAGTATTTTCCAGAAGATAAAGAGGTTGATTTTGCTTTTTTCGACGAACGCCAACTTCGGTTAATTGCGGCCTTTTACGGCACGATAATCTTTTCTGGAGCTAGTATAAATTACGGCAGTGTCACCCAAGATGACGGAGCGCCTCCTAGTGCTGATGCATTGTTTGCTATGAAGATGGAGGGCGTTGATCGAAAAGATGATTTTGAATACGTGAAGCCTGCATTTGAGAGTGCTACTAGTTTTCCTCCAACTCCATTAGAGGTTTTGGAATCTGTCCCGTTTAGTTCGGTCTATATTGGTCCTACTTGCCCACCAAAATGGTATATCGTAGAAAACGAAAGTGCGGATTGAATTGAATGAAAATGAATCAAGTGGTTTACTACATGTTTTATTTATTCTACGGTTTATGAATAAACTACAGTTAAGATTTGCTCTTATTTATTAGACTGTAAGTATGATATTTAAGTGCCAGCCGAAAGGCTGGCACTTACTCTTTTCCTAACCCAACTCCCTGTACGGTCAATTCGCGCCAATCCATGCCTTCTGAAAGGCTCTTGCT
>CALDTK010000072.1 GCA_937924035.1 uncultured Saprospiraceae bacterium
ACAGGGCTCTTGGAGCAGATGACCAGGTTCGAACTGGCGACCTCAACCTTGGCAAGGTTGCGCTCTACCAGCTGAGCTACATCTGCAATTGCTGGAAGCGAGCGCAAATGTAATCGCTTAAGCACTCAATCGCAAAGATTATCCTAACTTTTTTCAATTCAATTTTCCTCTTCCGCTAAGGCAACTTGAGCTTGGTCTTCTAAGCGTTTGATGTAGTAGTAGCTCTCCACTTGCGATCTAATGGCAAGGTCCTGAGAAGTACGTCGATAGGTATTTTTCATTTTCGCATCCAACGTGCGACTCTTTACATTATCTGACCACTGGATTTCCATGAGGTCGACAATTCTTTTCCGAAGCACCACATCATAAATTGGGAATGCCGTCTCAATTCTGTACGACAGGTTACGCGTCATCCAATCTGCTGAACTGAGATACACTTCATCTTTTCCTCCATTGTGGAACATAAAGACGCGTGCATGCTCTAAAAATCGGTCGACGATACTGATCGCTTGAATGTTTTCAGAAAAGCCTTCAGCTTGCGGAACCAAGGAAAATATGCCACGAACAATCAGACGAATTTCAACGCCAGCTTGACTGGCTTCGTACAGCTTTTCGATCATCTTAGAATCCTGCAGACTGTTCATCTTTAATAGGATCCGTGCTTTCTTGCCTTTTTTGGCAAATTTGATCTCACGGTCAATCTTATCGATAAACGTTGCCCGCATATTGAACTGACCGACGAGTAGGTGCTCAAACTTCTGTTTCGGGCGTTTGACAGTTTCGAGGTAACTGAACAAGCGAGCCACCTCATCAGTAATCCGCTTATCAGTTGTGAAATGACCAAAGTCGCTATAAATCTTTGCCGTGTTTTCGTGGAAGTTACCTGTACTCATGTAAGTGTACAGCTTTCCAACACCATCTTCAACACGTCGAACCATCGCCACCTTAGAGTGCACTTTCACTCCAGGGAATGAATAGTGAACTGTGACACCTGCTTTTTCTAATTTTTCACCCCAGGCAAGGTTTGCGGCTTCATCAAAGCGTGCTTTAATTTCGATGAAGACGGTCACTTGCTTTCCTCTTTTAACCGCCTCGCGAATAGCATCCATAATGCGTGAGACTTTAGCCACCCGATACTGGACAATTTTAATGTGCGTTACTGTTGGGTCTGCACTCGCTTCTTCAAAAAATCGAACTACCGGCTCATAGTCATGGTATGGATAATAGAGTAGGTGATCCTCCTCTCTTATTGCTTTCCAAAAATCCTTCGTGTGCGTCAATACCGTATGCGGGATTGGAGGCATTGGAGGGTTTTTCAAATCATTCATTCCATAGGAAGGAAAGCTGAAAAAGTCGGAGTTGTTGTGATAACGTCCTTCCCTTAATAAATCATAACGACCAAGGTTGAAGGTGTCTTTTAAGTAGGTGAGCAAGTCTTCAGGCATCTCACGATCATATACAAATCGACTTGCAGGTCCAACATGGCGTTTGGTTAGACCTTTGCGGATTTTATCAACCAAGTCCCCCGAGAATTCATCATCTATATACAGCTCCGCGTCGCGAGTCAACTTGATGGAGTACGTGTCCTTGATATCATATCCAGGAAACATCCAACTAATCGAATGACGAACAATATCATCCATGAGGATAACCTCATGTTTGCCTTCTTCTTTCGACGGAAGTGTGATGAACCTTCCTAATTCATCGCTGGGAATTTTTACGAGCGCGTAAGTCGTTTCAACGCTAACTCGATCAATCATTTCAATCACCAGGTAGAGCGCTCCATTGTTCAAGAATGGACGAACCTTATTCTTTACTAAAAGTACTGGCTGTACAAAAGGCAGCATGTGGTCGTGGAAAAACTCCTCCACATAGGCCTCTTGTTTGCGATCTAGTTCGAGTCGTCTACGTGTGTAAATGCCGTGTTCTGCAAGCGCTGGAATCAGCTCATCAGAGTAAATTTTACTAAACTCTTCTTGTTGCGCATTGACTTCTTTGAGAATGGCTCTTAAGATGGCCTTGGGGTCGAAATTAAGCTCACGCTTAGTGCTTTTCCCTAACCGTACAAGGTTGCGGTGGCTAGCTACTCTTACACGAAAGAACTCGTCCAAATTACTCGCATAAATCGCTAAGAACTTCAGCCGCTCAAGCAATGGAACTGAGGGGTCCATTGCTTCCTGCAAGACACGATGGTTGAAAGACAACCAAGACAGGTCTCTGTGAGTATATGGAAGGCGATCGGACATAGGCGAAAAGGTAAACGGTATCTAGGCAGGTACAACAACTTCAGATACGAAATTACTACCCAAACAGTTCAGTTTGTTGGCCCGGTGTTTCGATTAGCGTCGGAGATCGGATTTCAAGTGAAGCAGGGTAATGCTTCTTGAGTAACTTTTCAAAGATGATAGCAGATTTTGCGGCTTCTGGTGCCACAGGCTGGTGCGTGAAAGCAAACACTTCTCGTAATCCACTTGACATCCAGGTCGCAATTCTCTTTGACCACTCATCTAGACGTGCTTTATCGGTTAGGTGTAAATTGCCAACCCACCGAAGCAGGAAGAAGTCTGCCGTAAGGTTCATGTGTGCTACATCTCTCCTCGCGCCAACGTCTGAAATGGTCGTTCCTAAGCCTCTAGTAAATAACTCGGCAAAAAGATCTGCCCCACTGCTTTCTGTAAACCAGGATGGATGACGAAGCTCTACCGCTAATCGAATATCACTTGGCCACTTATCAAAAAAGGAGAGTAGTGTTTCCAATTTAGAAGTGTCGAAGTGCTTCGGTAATTGAATAAAACAGGGTCCGAGCTTTTCGCCAAAACCACGAACGCCTTCACAAAATTCTGTAATCCGATTGGTTCCCACTCCAAGTTCCTTTGACTGACTTAGCAACTTGTTGACTTTAGGGCAGAATCGGAAATCTGCTGGAACCTTGGCTGCCCAGTTAGCCGCTTGATGTGCTGTCGGCATTCTGTAAAAGGTCGTATTCAATTCAATGGTGTTGAATTGCTTACCGTAAGCGTTTAAGAAGTCCGCTGCTTTTGTTTTGGCAGGGTAGACTTCACCAAGGTATTCCTTGTCTCCCCAGGAGGTAGAGCCGATAAATATATGCGGGATTGATTCAGGTTTTGGCGAAAGCCCCACAGTATGGCGAGAACCCTCTTGCGCTGCTAAAACATGACGAGTCAATTCCGTGTCTGGAGCAAGTGTCCAATCAACTTCGGAAGGATTTTGTGGCTTACCAAATTCCATGAAAAGCTACAATCGAAAGGCGACCCCTGTTCTCATCCAGCGCCCTGGTAGAGGAACACCATTCGCCTGCGTATATTCTTGATCTAGCAAATTGCTCGCCTCTACAAAAACTCGTGCCTTCTTCAAGCGGTAATCAAAGCGAATGTCTAGAAGCTGATAGTCAACAGGTAATTCCTCTAGTCCTGGCTCAGAAATTCGATCTGCCACACGAAGATTGATCGTTGCACTGAGTGGATTTGTAATCCTAAAAATGCTCGTCGCAATGAATTGGTGCTTTAACTGATCAAGGGCGTAACGACTTATTCGCTCAGCTTCAGGGTCTTCATCTAAACTTGCATCTATATAGTTGTAACTGAGTTGAGCAAGCGGGAGCCACTTCCATTTATTTCGAGCGGTAAGTGAAAACTCAACGCCAGAAAAACTAGCATTAGCAATGTTCTGCGGCTGCCAAACTGTATCCGCCTGAGAGTCCCTTATATAATCGATCAGGTCTATTGCTTCGCGGTTCCAAACGGCGAGCTTTGTCTCCCAACCTCCCTTTTCGTAGTTGACTCCAAGCTCGAAAGCATAAGCACGTTCTACCGATAGGTCTGGATTCCCTTGATTGAATCGATCGAAATAATACAGATCGGTATATGTAGGAACACGAGATGTCATTCCAGCATTCCCGTAAAACGTGAAGTCTTCTGAAATTTCATAGGAAACATCTAATCCAGGCAGAACTCTCGCTTCCACATCGCTCAAATAATTCAATGAAATACTCGGTGTGACTACGAATCTCGAACTTAGAAAATCGAAACGCTGCTCAACCAAGAGATTAGCCACAGCTCGCTGACGTTGTCCCAGAAGATTACTGCTGAGAGCAACACCTTGTATTTCTCCTCCTAGCCCTAGGCTTCCAAATTGATTGTTGAAAGACTTGTATGCATCATAGCCATAGGTATGCGAAATGTGTAAGTTTCTGTAGATACTTGGGTTAGATCGAATGAAAACGTACTCATCTTGGTTGCGTCTCCAGCTCAATCGTTGCGAAAAGCTGCCTTTTTCATTTCGAACTGAATGCTGCAGGCCTACTACACTAGTTTGTATTGCTTCAAACTGTTCTGTAGCTGTGGCACTTGCGTAAAAACCGTTAGCTCCAAACGCTCGTTCACTCAATGCAGCAAGTGCTGAAATTTTGTGATCTCCTATCGAGGTTTCACCTTGATACATGATGTTTGCAATGCTGTAATCGGTATTATGCCTATAGCCTTGAGCTACATCTTGCTGATAGCTGAGTAAGTGATTCACACCGGCTTTAGGAAGGTTGATGCTTGCGCCAAAACCTGCTAAACCATTCTCACCTAGTTCAGCTCTGAGTCCTACAACCTGCTCTCTTTCTGGGTGTGTGACAATGTTGATTGCTCCTGCAAACGCATTTTGACCATACAACCGTGCGCCTGGACCTTTGAGTACTTCTATTCGCTCGACGTTTTCAAGAGGTACAGGAATATTAAGAGCATGGTGCCCAGTTTGTGGATCAGAGAGTCGGATTCCATTCACTAGGATCAAAACTTGATCAAACGTTCCTCCTCGAATACTGAGGTCAGCTTGCACACCTCGAGGTCCACGTTGACGGACATCGAGTCCACCAACAAACTGAAGAGCTTCTGAGACATTACTAATAGGCAAAGCTTGTAACTGAGCTTTTGTAATGATATCAAGTGTATGTCCGACGCTTTGTCGATCAACTGGAGCGCGGTTGGCTACAACTACAGCTTCGGGCAAATCAAGGCTATCCAAACCATATAGAGATATCTGAGCAGAACTACTCAAGGGTAGTATGGCAGCAAATACAAGTGCACCAGAGGTCAAAAAGCGTAAAAGTTTTCTCATACTGGGCGCGAAAGTAATTGTCTAAAATTTCCATGGGGCACGGTTTGTAAACAGTGTGTTTCTTCGCGGTATGGCAACACCGAAAGAAATGCGCCGTCTCGTCGCTGGTAACTGGAAAATGAACTTAGACCTCCAAGCGGGCTCAGACCTTGCTAAAGCTTGCGTTGACGCGCTTGGGTCGCAAAATATCCCTGTGGTTTTTTGCGCCCCAGCTATCCATTTACATGCGCTTTCGGGTATTGTCAATGGCGCGTCAAACGTGCACGTCGGTGGCCAAGACATCTCTTCTCACGAATCAGGTGCTCATACTGGCGAGATCAGTGGAATGCAGCTGAAGTCAGTTGGCTGCTCTTATGTAATTGTAGGACACTCTGAGCGCCGTGCTGATCATGGCGAATCCGGAGAGCTACTCGCTGCTAAAGTCAGCCAAGCTCTTGCAAATGGTCTAACGCCGATCTATTGTTTCGGAGAAACACTTGAGCAAAGAGAAGCCGGGGATGAGCAAAAAGTTGTTGCACTTCAATTACAAGAGGGGTTAGCTCATCTTGACGTGGAAGCTATGAACAAAGTTGTGCTTGCATACGAGCCGGTATGGGCGATCGGAACAGGGAAAACTGCCTCACCAGCCCAAGCTCAAGCGATCCATAAGTTTATTCGACTGTGGCTTGATGCACGTTTTGGCGAAAGCACAGCAAGCACTACGTCAATCCTTTATGGAGGTTCTGTAAAGCCTACAAACGCTAATGAGCTTTTCAATCAACCAGACATAGACGGGGGGCTCATTGGCGGGGCAAGCCTTAAACCAGCTGATTTTGTTTCTATAGTCAATGCTTACTGACTTACAGTCAATGAGTTAGAGTGGAGCTGGAATTCAGTAACATAGCTAAGGTATTTTAGGCTGAATACCTAGCCTAAATAGGGGATTGTATCGTCATTTACAGGCATGGTGTCTTCATTCTGACCACCTTACGGCAATATTAGTCGTCCCCGGGCTGAGAAACACTACGAATACTTGACCGGCCCAATTCCATATTATCCGCAATTAGAAGAACGCGACTGTGGGGCTACCTGCTTACGCATGGTAACGGAACACTTTGGGGTGTCCCTATCAATGGAGCGGCTCAGAGAGTTAACTGAAACAACTGCGCGTGGTGCAGACCTAGCAGGCCTCGAAGCTGGAGCCAGAGCTTTAGGGTTTCAAACGCTTGCTGCAGAAATCCCTTATGATGAGCTGCTAGAGGGAGATTTATTGCCCGCTATTTTGCATTGGGACCGCGATCATTTTGTAGTAGTAACGAAGGCTAGTTTCTCGAAGGTCTCTATCCATGATCCTGCACAAGGTAAGCGAACCATGTCTCGAGATGATTTTGAGGCGCATCGCTATGGGCCTGGAAGGTCAAGGGCTGGCTTAATTATTCGTCCCTCAGAAGCAACAGCCCTTCATGAGGAAGAAACAGGAAAAGCAGAAGAGATAGCAAGCACATGGACATTTCCATGGCAGATTTTGCTCCTAGGGCTATTTTATACGGGAGCGACATCGTTTGGCCTTTATACAATAAGTGAAGTGCTGCAACAGGCTATTGATCTGCAGTTTAGAGAAGGTGTAGGTAAGCATTTTGGAGCATTACTCCTTGCAGCGACTGGAGTTATCATAGCAGCTTATTTACTTAGAAGGCAATCTGTAAGCTTAGCGATCGAAATAGCAAGAAAAGAGATTCAACGACTAACTCAACACTTGCAAGTAAAGGCTGCTGATATCTCAAGACCTGTTGACGGTGAGCTGTACTTGAAGCTAATCAGTGACATAGACAACATAAGAGTTTGGTATGCTTATAATTTGGCCTCACTAGTTATCGGAGTTTCTACAGTTATTGTATCCATAATATTTTTGCTGTTTACAGATAGTATTTGGGGTGTGATCTTGGTAGTGATACAAATACTATTGATTTTATTGGGGCAGTATGTATTCAATTTGAATAGAGAATCAAAAGAGTCTGCTCGTGAAGCTCAACTTAAGCAACGTGAAGCTCTTTTTGAATTTGCAAGGGTATTGCCAGATACTCATTCACTAGATGGGGGGAAATACTTATTAGACCGATTAAGAGAGAAAAATGAAAAAGCCGAGAATGCTTTTCATTCAATCTCTTCAGAGTACAGTGCTGAACGTCAGCTTGTACGCATTGCAATGTTGCTCTCGGTCATTTGCTTAATCACCTTTGGCCTATATCAACTCGGCTATGCCGACCTCCAATTAGGAGAACTTGTTTTTGGGATACTATTGATTGCATTCTCAATGGTCCCATTCACCACCGTTTCTACCATCGCGATGAAATGGCATCAATTACTCCCTGCAAGGCTTCGGGTGAAAGACTTGGGAGAGCCTGGTATTGCTCTTACAAATGCTTTGCCTAAAAGGCCTGATTCGCTTACGCTTGTATGGGAAAGTAGAACGGGTAAGGAGCAGCGTGTAACCTTTCCTGGTGCATGCAGGATAGCACTTGTAGGATCAGATAAGTATACTCGTCAAGACATTGTCGCAGGGTTGTTGGGCAGAAAAAATGATCGTAATGCGCGTCTATATTTTGATGAAGATTTTGATGAGGTGCGTACACTAGCCGATTATGGTAAACTCAGTTTGATTGAACCTCATAGTCTGGTAGCGTCTGGATCAATTGCATCGAATATTGCGATGATTGATCGACCGGATATTGATGCAGTTAAAGTCGCTGCAGCGCTTGCCGGATTACCTCACGATGCACCCCCTCGAGGATTGTACTCACTTGTTGGTTTTGATGGAGAAGGAATAAGTAAAGAGATGATAAGCCGCACACTTATCGCGCGGGCAATTTATGCAAGTGTTGATGCGCTAGTGTTGAATGGCGCAACGAATAATCTTGAAGCATACGATGAAGGTTTACTCATGGACAACTTGCTTCAATGGTGCGAAGGTCGCCTATTTGTATTGAATGCAGAAAGGTTAAATGCAGTATATGGAAGTGACTTGATTATTAGTATTGAAGCAACGGAAATAGATAGTGTAGGAAGCCATGATCGACTACTGTCCGAAAAAGGTGCATATTATTATCAAGTTGCGGCTGCACAAAGCTAATCGTTATGAAATCTAGTTGGGTATTATTGCTCTTGTTTCTAAGTGTGGCATTTCTGGCTGGGGCTTATTTTTTATTGCCAGATTTACGGCTTAATGACTCTCAGGACAATCGAATCGAAAGACCTGAGCGTCTTTTGAAACAAGACACGTTAGCCTTGCCTAAACTGTCCAATGCGACTTTTGCGAGAGTGATTTTAGAGCGAGATGTTCGTGCAGGAGATACCCTCGGATATATTCTCAAAGATCGGTATAGGAAACTTCGCGATTCTCTTGTTGCTTTCGCCAAAACAAATCGTTCGACAGCCAATTTCGACCAGCTACCTAGCCATCTCAAGAGTGATTTCAACGCTCTCATGCTTGAAGTCAATCAAATGCAACGTCCTCCAAAACCCAAGCGGAGATCTAGATTCGTCTTGAGCGGAATTGAACGAGAATACTTAAACTCGGAAATTATGGGTGCTGAAGATGCATCAACTGAATTGATAGGTAAGCTCAGTCACTTTGAAGATTCTGGTCAGACGAACTCTATGGCAGCACAGAATGCTCGAGTTGAACTTCGAAAAAAGCAGGCGTTTATTGCTTCAGCCAAAAAGCGTCTGTCACAAAGAGTTAAGTATTCGGAGGTGACGGATGAAGAAGCAGGTCCACCAAACCTCACGGAAGCTCAGCGAGATAGAATTTTAGCGCTCTCCGACCAGTTGCCAATAGACTCGCAACGTGTTCTTGCACCTATAGCAGGGAGATATTATCGACCAGGTAATGGTGTAGGCTACATCATTGGTCTATCGGAAGTAGGGCAGCAATATGATTCGAACAAGCACTTGAAGAGTGATAAGTTTGGATACATCTTAGAAGCTCAAGGGAGCCCAGTCTTATGGGGAAAAGCCCAACGCAAGCAGCAACTAGAAAGCGACGATTCAACTTCAGGCACTAAGCTGAGAGTACAAGTAGACTAAGTACCTTTTTTAGACAGCCTCAAAGATTCAAATAAAAAAGCCGAACCTACGTGGAAGTAGGTTCGGCTTTTTAAATTTAAACTAAGGCCTATTACCTCTAGAGGTGAATTACCTCGTCGTAGGCTGCTGCAGTAGCTTCCATAACCGCTTCACTCATTGTTGGGTGAGGGTGGACAGCCTTAAGCATTTCATGACCAGTAGTCTCAAGCTTTCGAGCTACAACGATCTCAGCGATCATTTCGGTAACGTTAGCTCCAATCATGTGAGCCCCTAAAAGTTCTCCATACTTCTTGTCATAGATCACTTTGACAAACCCTTCCTTAACTCCAGCAGCACTTGCCTTACCAGAAGCAGAGAATGGGAATTTGCCAATGCGTAGATCATAACCTGCTTCACGTGCGCTAGCCTCGGTGTGACCGACACTCGCGATTTCAGGAACGCAGTAGGTACAGCCAGGAATATTTCCATAGTCCATTGGTTCAGGAGAATGGCCTGCGATAGCCTCTACACAGATAATACCCTCGGCACTAGCAACGTGCGCGAGTGCAGGTCCTGGAGTGATGTCGCCAATTGCGTAGATGCCATCTACGTTGGTTCGATACATCTCATCCACGAGAACTTCGCCTCGTTCCATCTTCACGCCCAGATCTTCTAGGCCAATGTTTTCGGTGTTTGGAGCAACTCCAGCAGCGGAAAGCACTACATCACAAGTGATAACATCAGACTTGCCGGTTTTACGGTTTTTGACATTGACTTTGATTTGCTTGCCTTTAGTATCAACTGACTCAACACTCGTGTTAGCAAGCACATCGATTCCTGCCTTCTTGTAAATTTTAGTCAATTCTTTAGAAACATCTGCATCTTCCCTCGGAACGAGTCCAGTTTCCATATATTCAACAACGGTCACTTTGGTTCCAATGCTTCCGTACACATATGCGAATTCGGTCCCGATCGCCCCTGCACCAACGACAACCATTGATTTAGGCTGCTTTGCAAGTGTCATTGCTTTACGGTACTCAATTACTTTTTCTCCGTCGATCGGAAGATTTGGGAGAGCTCTTGCTCGACCTCCAGTCGCAACAATGATGTGCTTAGCATCATACGTTTTGGCCTTTCCTTTATCATCTGTTACCTCTACTTTCTTGCCTTTTACAAGTTTGCCAGATCCCATGAGGACGTCGACCTTATTCTTGCGTAGCAAGAATTGAACACCTTTGTTCATTCCGTCGGCAACTCCACGGCTGCGCTTTACCATTCCATCCCAATCGGCTGTCGGTTTGCCCACTTTTATCCCGTATTGGTCAGCGTGTTCTATGTAGTTAAATACTTGGGCGCTTTTGATGAGTGCTTTCGTTGGAATACAACCCCAATTGAGGCATATCCCCCCGAGAGATTCACGTTCTACAACGGCTGTTTTCAGGCCTAATTGACTAGCGCGGATGGCTGCTACATAGCCGCCTGGTCCTGTTCCGATGACGATTAGATCGTACTGCATATGGATGTTTGTGAGTTTGGGGCAAATGAAGATAATCGCAATCAAAATGCGTCTCTCTTCATATGGTTTCTTCCGGCGAAAGTAGTATGCAAATCACAACCACAGGTCAAACAGCAGTCTGCAGTAAAAAAGAACTAAAAAACTACTTCAAAAAAAAGGGTGGACACGCTTAATGCCTTCCATAAGTTCCAAAAACTCTAAACAAATATTTTGCAAATTGATATGCGTAATGACTTGGTATAAATATATATGTATAGCTTGCTGAGAAACTTGTTAAATAAAAAGACCCCGAGGAAAATAAATCTTCCTCGGGGGTCCCACTACTTACTGATACGTCCGCAAGGTGCATTAATGAAAGCTTATTAACACACGACAATATGTCAGTTTGATGATTTTACTTGAGTCATATCCTGTTCATAGACGATTTGCCATGTAGTATTTTCTGCTGTTGGAAGCTTGAAAAACCTAATGATTAGGCCTGGCGCACGATTAACAGGTTGAGCAACTGGAAAATCATCTGGAATTACTTCAAGAAAGTCTGCATAAGCCTTGAAAGAGTAAAGTCTAGGTTCCAAATTGGCATATCGATAGATTCTTTCAGTAAAAACACGTTTGAGGCTCGGCCATGATTGCACTGTATCTGGCACAGGCAGCTCAAAAGTTTGCACTATTGTGTCACATCCTTTTTGCATAATCGATAGCAATTCTCCCGATTTAAATCGAATGTGCTCTTGACTGAATTGACCGTCCGGCAAAAATTTATGTTCGTGCACGCCTGTGTCTTCCTGCTTGAATATAGGGCGTGGTTCTCCTGCAATACATATACGGTCTTCTTTTTCTGCTGCTGATTCTGATCCGCCACAACCAGCGAGCATAAGCCCGAGTACCAGGACAAAGAAAAAAATCGGTAACGCTATGACGCATCTTCGTGCGAAGAGTGCAGAAATGTTGTGAAAAGTAGCCATGTTCAACAACAATACGACAGGTTTAATACTTCCAGAAGTAATATGGAGAACCTTCAGAATAAAAACGTAGTGATCGCAGGCGCAACGGGCGGAATAGGCCACGCACTAGCCAAGCTTGTGAAAAATAGCAGAGCAAACGTGTATCTCACCGGAAGAGATGAAGATGCATTGAAAAAAGTAGCACAAGATGTAGGAGTCCCTTCTAATCAGGTATTTATGCTAGATATCACCAAGCACTCGGATGTTTTGGCGACAGCTGAAAAAATCAATGCGGCAACTGGAGAGCAAGGCGTCGATATCCTTGTGAATGCCACAGGCGTAGGCATTATCAAACCTTTAGCAGAGCTCAGCTATGAAGACTTTTCCTACTCTTTAGATGTCAACCTCAAAGGCGCTTTCAGCCTACTCAAGGGGTTTGTGCCTGGAATGAAGGACCGCAAACAAGGCCTGATCATAAACCTACCAGGCGTTTTAGGGAAAACCCCAATGGCCGGAGCATCAGCCTATGCAGCGAGTAAATACGGACTTAATGGTATGCTCAAAAGTGTCCGCGAAGAGCTTAAAAGAACCCAAGTGCGTATTACAAACCTTTACTTAGGAGGCACCGACACAGCTTTTTGGGATACTATCGATATGCGTGTACAACGCGATAAATTTGTTACTGCCGAAGAAGCTGCTAAATCGATCTGGTTCCTTTGTCAACAACCATCGAGTGGGGTAGTCAGCGAAATGGTACTCCAGCCCTTCAATCATCAAGCGATATAAATTTTTGTAGGTTGGTGATTGGTCAGCCTACCTCTCCAGACATTTAGCGGGAATTGTAGCTTGTGGCCATTTAGAACTACTATGGCTGATAATTCAATACCGCCTCACCAAGATTCCTCAGAGGACAGTTCAGTTGAATCTAGTGCCGCTCTTAAAGGTGCCTTTGCACGTTTTATGAGTGAAAGGTTTGACCTGCATGAAGATGCTGCCTACGAAGGGCAGACTTTAGAGAGTGTGCGAAGAGGTGTGCCTTTTAAAGGAGCGAACCTATGGATTCTGATGTTTGCGATTCTGATTTGCTCCATCGGACTCAACGTAAATAGCCCTGCAGTAGTCATCGGTGCAATGCTTATAAGTCCTTTAATGGGGCCTATTCTGGGCATTGGGGTTGGGGTTGGTATTTTTGATTTTGAACTGTTTTTAACTTCGGTTAAGAATCTTGCGATTGCTACAATAATGTCCGTGGCTGTAAGCGCAGCGTATTTCTACTGCAGCCCTCTAAGTGAAGCGCAAAGTGAGTTGCTTGCACGTGTTTCTCCAACGCTTTTTGATGTTATGATTGCCACATTTGGTGGCTTTGTTGGAATTATTGCGGTTTCCAGAAAAGAGAAATCTAATGCGCTGCCAGGCGTAGCCATAGCCACGGCACTTATGCCGCCTATTTGTACAGCTGGATATGCGATCGCCTTTCAAGAATGGTACTATTTCGCTGGTGCGTTATATCTATTCTTTATCAATCTCGTTTTCATTTCGTTCTCCACTTTTCTATTAGTGAGGTTCATGAGGTTTTCGCGCCACACTTTTGTAGACAGCAATCAGGAAAGGAAAGTCAAGTTGTGGATTTATGCGATCGTTGCGCTAGTTGCTATCCCGAGCGTTTACACGGCCTACAATACTGTTGAAGAGAGTGTGTTCAGAAACAGAGCGAAGCGTTTCATTGAAGAAGAATGCATTTTTGATTCCGCTGAAATAATCGCTCAAAATGTGAGTGGCTCTTCTCGAGACACCAGTCGGTTAATAGAGTTAGTTGTCATCGGCAAAACAATCAGTGACGACGAAATTGAGTACCTCCGCAAAGAACTTGCTGATTACGGATTGCAGGATACAGAACTAAGGGTGATGCAGGACACTGAAGATGAGCCTGGGGTTACCTCAGCTCAACTCGCTTTGCTACAAGAACAAAGTGCTATGAATGCCCTGTATCAGCGAAAGTCAGAAGACCTTAGTGAGAAAGAAAAGTATATTCAAAAACTGAAAGCCCAACTGACTGCAAAATCACAGGACACGATTGTAATGACTTCAATTATTCAAGAGGCAAGTGTACTCTATCCCGAGGTTGAGGGCATTCGTTTTGGTAAACTTCAATCGGGAATCGTGAAATCAGATACCGTACCTCAATTAAAGGTAGGAGCGGCTTGGGTTGTGCATTCAAAACCACTGACCGAAGAAAAGCTTTCTTCTCTCGGTCGATGGTTGGCCGTTCGTACAAAAGTGGATACGGTTCTGATGTACAAATAGAAACTCTTCTTTTCCACCGACCTAAGCTTAGGTCGTTCGGGGTTTGTTTCTTGCCCCAATGCAGCAATATCTTAATGCGCTTTCGCATATTCTTGAAAATGGGGTAGATCGACCAGACCGAACGGGGACAGGGACTCGGTCAGTTTTTGGGCATCAAATGCGTTTTGATCTCCAACAGGGCTTTCCAATGGTCACGACCAAAAAATTGCACACCAAGAGTATCATACACGAATTGCTTTGGTTCCTCAATGGTGATACAAACGTTAAGTACCTGCAAGAGAATGGTGTTCGTATCTGGAACGAGTGGGCTGACGAGAATGGAGACTTAGGTCCTGTGTATGGAAAACAATGGCGCAGTTGGTCTACGCCTTCCGGCAAAACAATCGATCAAATCGCTGAAGCTGTAGAATCGATAAAGAACAATCCAAATAGCCGTCGCATTATCGTTTCGGCTTGGAATCCTGCAGATATTCCAGACATGGCATTGGCACCTTGCCATTGCCTTTTTCAATTCTATGTTGCGGACGGAAAATTAAGCTGCCAGTTGTATCAGCGTTCAGCAGATGTTTTTCTAGGAGTTCCTTTCAACATTGCGAGCTACGCTCTTCTGACTCATCTAATGGCAAAAGTCTGTGACCTTGAAGTAGGTGACTATGTGCACACCTTTGGAGACTTACATTTATACCATAATCACTTCGATCAGGCCAAGTTGCAGCTTTCGCGAAAACCCAAGTCTCTTCCACAACTAAAACTTGGAAATGGTACTGGGGAAATTTCAGGATTTAGCTTCAAAGACATCCAAATCATTGGGTATGAGCACCATCCGATGATAAAAGCACCCGTTGCAGTTTAAGAACATCAATTTCTACCAGATTTCCACTAACGGGATAGTGTCTTTTAGTTGTAATCTTGCGCCGCTAAGACATAGCGAGAAAGTGTCGTTGCTTGGAACCTATCTAAATAGGCTACGTAGCAATACATTTACTTTCAATTTCCGTTGAAACTTGCTGTACTCGCTATCTTTGCAAAACACCGAAGCGTCATTATGATCACAGGTTTTTTACATCTAACCAAGAACGCTCGTCTGAGCCTGATATTCAGTCTCTTAACGTCAGCGGCTTTCATTTTATCCTCGCAAAATTCGTTTGCACAGGGCACCTATATGGAAGGTGCTGATGTGGCTGTGGGTAAAACTCTCTTCAAAAACAACTGTGCTTCCTGCCACAACAGGAACATGAAGGACAAGATGACCGGTCCTGCGTTAGGCCCTGCAGAAGCGAACTGGGCAGAGTACGACCGCGAAGATCTTTATTCCTGGATCAGAGGCTCACAAGCACTTGTTGCTTCAGGTCATCCAAGAGCAAAAGCGATTTATGCTGAGTGGAATCAGTCAGTAATGACAAATTTCCCTCAACTCACTGACGTTGAGATCGAGTCAGTGTTGATGTATATTAATGATGTTTACACGGCTGCACCTGCAATCGCAAATGGTGGAGGAGGTGGAGATGTAGGAGAAGGTGGAACCGCTTCTTCTTCAAACCTATGGCTGTACGGGCTTCTATTAGGTATACTTGTAATCTTATCGTTTGTGCTTGCTCGCGTTTTAAGCAACCTAAAGTACATGCAAGATGTAGCTGCGGGTAAAGAAGTTCAACGCAAGACGTTAGTTCAAACACTCACAAGTCCTGCTTTTATCGCTTTTGTTGTGCTTGCGGGAATTCTTCTAGGAGGATACACAACTGTGAATAGTGCTATTGAGCTTGGACGTCAACAAGGCTACCAACCAACTCAACCAATTAAATTTAGCCACGCGCTTCATGCCGGAACAAACAAGATTGAGTGTCAGTATTGCCATGATGGTGCACGTCGAAGTAAGCACTCAGTAATACCTGCTGCAAACACCTGTATGAATTGCCACAAGGCTATAAAAAAGGGTCCACAGTATGGTACGGCAGAGATTACCAAAATCTATGCTTCGATTGGTTACAATCCGAACAACGATACATACATCGAGAATTACGAGGATATGCCTCGTGAAGAAATTAAGGAGGTTTACACCAAGTGGATTTCTACTACCTATGAAGAGCTAAACTCTGAGGCAACGGCGAAAGAAATTTCTTCTGAAACGAAGACACAGTGGGAAGGGATCGTAGCTTCACTTACGAACGACACTTACGACAAAAAGATCGCTGGTCCTATAGAATGGCCGCGTATTCACAATCTTCCAGACCACGCTTACTTCAATCATGCACAACACGTGTCTGTCGGTAAGCTGGAGTGCCAAACCTGTCACGGACCGGTTCAGGAAATGGAAGAGGTTTATCAATACAGCCCACTTAGCATGGGTTGGTGTATCAACTGTCACCGTCAGACGCCGGTACAGTTTGAAGAGAACCCCTATTACCAGAATTACGAGCAGTATCATAACGAGTTAGAAGCAGGAACTAGAGACAAAGTGACCGTTGAGGAAATCGGCGGACTCGAATGTCAAAAGTGCCACTACTAATTTGCTGCAAGTCAATATTGTCATTTCCCCTTTCAGCCCCGCGTTTTGCGGGAAGGTCCTCAAAACCGAAGCTGCGTGAGTAAGAATAATCAACCATGGGTTGGCCTCGGTCAACTCACCGACACAGAAACCTTCAACGAACAGGCGAAGGTAGAAATGCCAGCACACTCGCTTGCCGACCAAGTAGGTCAGGCAGACGAGGTGGAAATGAAGTCCAATCGACGGGATTTCCTTAAGATGATGGGTTTTGGTCTAGGCGCAGCAACCGCTGCTGCAGCTTGCGACATCCCTCGCAAATACGCAGTTCCTTATGTTACTAAACCGGATGCAATTGTACCTGGTGTAGCAACGTACTACGCTTCGTCTTTTGTAAGCGGCAATGATTTCTGCCCAATCTTAGTCAAAACCCGTGAAGGGCGACCGATCAAGATCGAAGGAAACTCAGCAAGCGGAATGCTTGGCAGTGGTACAACTGCTCGTGCACAAGCCTCTGTACTCAGTCTATATGATATTGAGCGCTTCAAAGGGCCAGTAAAAATGTCAGCTGGCAAAGTTCAGTCGGCTGCCACATGGGATGACATAGACGGTGCGATGGCAAAGCTATCGTCGACTGCAAACGTCCATATCATTACAAACACAGTTCACAGTCCAAGCCTTAATGCAGCGATTGGTGAATTTAAATCTGCTTATCCAAATTCTACCGTAGTCACATATGACACGGCGACGTCTTCAGCTGCTATTCAAGCCAATGCTGAGACTTTTGGAAAAGCAGTGCTTCCAGGATACCACTTCGACAAAGCTGACGTAGTTGTCGGTATTGATTGTGATTTCCTAGGTACTTGGGTTTTTCCAAGCCTCTACAGCTCACAGTACGCTAAGCGTCGTCGAGTTGTAAATCAGTTGAAACCAACAATGAACCGCCACTATCAAGTGGAGTCAACGATGACGTTGACAGGTTCAAATGCGGATCACCGTATCCGAGTTAAGCCTAGCCACATTGGACAGGCAATCATTGAGCTTCATAACCAAGTAGCTTCTTTAACTGGAGGCACAAGCGCTGGTTCTGCTCGTATCGGAGCTGATGAGAAGAAGGTTTTGGCGACAGCTGCAAAAGATCTTGTTGCTGCACGCGGTAATTCGCTAGTCGTTTCAGGTAGTAACAACTTAGCAGAGCAAAAATTGGTCAACTCGATCAACTCTATGCTCGGTGCTTACGGCACAACATTAGATTTTTCTCGTCCAACCAAGCTTCGCCAAGGTGTCGACAAGGAAATCCAAATGAGCATTGCTGCAATGGCAGCTGGTAATGTTGATGCAGTCATTTTCCATGGCGACGTCAACCC
>CALDTK010000073.1 GCA_937924035.1 uncultured Saprospiraceae bacterium
ATCGATCCTGCTGAGACGCGTAGAGTGCTCTTGCGTTGTTTCGATTCGCTTTCGCTAAAACATGTGGAGCCAGTAAAGCGGAAGCATGGTAATATTCCGTTGTAGAGAAGCCATTCCAATTGCAACTGGTGTAGCCTTGGATCGGAGAAAGCTGGTCATCAATTCGCCTTTGATGAAAGTTACGAATTGGAGAACTTCTGAATGCCCCTACGAGTGCTGCCTTTTCGCCGTCTCGCTTTGCCGCTCAGTGCGCGAAGAGATTGGACAAAGTAAAATCGTGAAGCTGATGGATACGAGAGTGTAAACTGGGATGTCTTTCGTCCCAATTCTCATATCTCTCAAAAATTCCATCGCATACCCATCATGAAACTTGCTGAATTGACCATGTCGATAGAGCGTGGTCCATTTCCTTGTAAGGTTTGCATGTAGTTGAGTCCTAACGTCCAAGCTAAGCGCGGAGAAAACTGTTCTACGTAACGTACTCGCGTGTTTATACTTCCAAACCGATTGTTGCCAAAATCGTAAGCGTTTGCCAGAGCTACAAGCTCACCAGTTTCATCTAGTCGAATCCCTTCTGCTGAGCTTAAGAAGGCGATACTTCCACCCAACCCGAAGTCGAGATTTCTTTTCGAATCGAGCGGCACCATGTAGTGCGCAAAGAGAGAGAATTGATTGATTTCAAAAATATTGTACGATAGTACATCTCGCTGTCGCTCGAATTGAGTTCCCGCAGTCACGGTCGTTGAGGCGAGTAACGAAAGCTCAGAGTTGACATAGTTAATTGTATGCGCTGAAGTAGGCTGTTGACGTGTTATGGTGTCTAGGTCAGAAAACGTAAATTCTTGCTTTAAAACTAGATGTGTGTAGTGCGCAGAGAAACCAAAGCGATTCTTCATCTGTCGTTGATAACCAATGTTTTGGCCTAAGGCGTACCAAGGTTTGATGTATGGCGCATTGATAGCGCTTATTTTGGAAGTAGGAACAGAAACTAAGGTTTCAATGAAGATGGAGTTGCTTGCAGGAACTGGGGATTTTGGATTAAACAGTTTGAGGAGACTGAAGTGTGAAAGATTGTCTTCCTCTTCAGGTGATAAGGAGATAACCTCGATGCCTGGAAGTTTTTCTGCATCGCGTTGAACGATTAACTCTTTCTCTGAAGCTGATCTCAATTCCGTCAAGATCAGTGGTTTTTTACGGAGTGTGTTTATTGGATTATTGCGTGTTTCTTGAGAAGGAGCAATCGCAGAATTTACCTGCTGTGTTGCTTTTGCAGCAGTGGCCAAACCTGATGAGGTTGCTTTGACGACAGTTGTGTTTTCGAGGCTTGACTTCATATTTGGTTTAGCCTCAATTGTAGAATCATTCAGTCTTTCCTTATTTGAAGAAGTCGTGTTGGCTGCATAGTCTAGCTTGCGTCTAGCATCGAGAATTTCAGCTGATTCTGATTGGTTAGCCCTCACTTTAATGGACTTGATTTGCCTTTGAGCTATGACTGGTTTTTCCAGTTCAACTTGGTTATTGTTCGCTTGTGAAGATTCGATAACTGGACGAGTACCTGATGATTCTAATACTGTTTCAATCGTCGTCTGTTGGCTTTCATTTAGTACAATACTTTCATGAGCTGTAGAAGTGGAATTTTCTTTTCGAGCTTCAGAAGATGTATTAGATATCTCACTTGTTGCGAGATCGATTGTCGAAGCAGAGTCACCTGAAAGAAGCAGCCAAGCAGCAAAACTTAGTGCGACTATGCCTGCTGATCCAAACCACCACCAGGCAGCAACTCGGCGACGACGTTTTTGGAAAGGCATCTTCTCATAGACACCTTCCTTCATGTCATCCCAGCCGAACCCTTCTGGAAGGTCGGTCTGCTCGTCGTCAAAAGACTTGAAGTTGTTATTAAAGGAGTCCATACTGTTCCCATTTTTTAGAGCCTTCCAGGTGCTTGCGAAGCCACTGTTTGGCGCGGGTGAGTTGAGACCTTGAGGTCTCAGTGCTAATGTTGAGTTCGTCTGCGATTTCCTTATGCGTGTAGTCATCCATAATGGAGAGCATAAAAACAAGGCGGTATCTATCAGGCATCTCTTGTAGTAATCTTCTAACCTCTTCCCGAGAGAGCTGCAAGCTTTCTAAGTAGCTAGTGTCCACAGGATCTTCCGCAATTTCCCCTTCTACGGTCAGGAAAGCTTTTCTCTTTTGGCGATACTTCAAACAACAGTTGACTACGATTCGTCTAAACCAAAATTTGAAAGGGCCTTTTTCAGCGTCGTACTGATTGATCTTGCGAAAAGCATTTGCATATGCTTCTTGCAAGGCGTCTTTACAATCCTCTTGATTATCGAGGTACCTGCGCGCAATGCTGAACGCATAAGGAGCTGATCCTTTATACAGGAGTTCGTGACCTTTTGGCTTGCCAGCTAGGCAGAGTTGTATGACGTGAGGGTCTATCAAAGAAATAGAACGTTGAACTTTTTGAGTTAAAAAGCCGCAGCGGAGATAAACTCCGCTGCGGTGGTTAGTTGAGGTTAATCAACTTTTACTGACAGTCATCTAATAAATCAAACAGTGCAAATTCATCAACTAGTGTAACAGTGGCGCCTGTCGCAACTTGAGTGACATCGACAGGAAACTGTACGTCACCTTCCATCTGAGCGTCTAGGTAAGAGCGCGCTTCAACTTCGTCGGAGATTACGCTAACCGTGCCGTCCAAGTTTGTGATAGAAAATGGATACACGAGTGTGTAACAGTTGCTCCATGTCAGACCTGCAGCGATAAACAAAGTTCCAGTAACGAGACCAGTCCCAGGGCCAAAACAAGCTGATACCATATCATGGTACGCTTGAGCATCTACGAGTGTGACCAACTGACCAGCTTGAGTCACATCCAGTGGAAATACAACATATCCTAATTGCTGTCCATTGGCAAAAGCTTGTGCTTCGGTAGCATTTGTGATCGTCGTAATTGTGCCGTTAACATCGATATCAAATGGGTAGACAAGGTCGTAGCAAGAATCAACGAGCGTGCTCGAAATGAATGAAAAGGCATTCACTCCATAGGTCGGACCTCCAAAACAAGCCATGAATACGTCGGTGAAATCATTTTCGTCATTAATAACTACTTGTGAACCATCCGACTCAAGTGTCACCGTGAAACTATACTCAAAATTTGCAAACTCACCGTTGAGGATGGCTACTGAAAATTCATTTTCATCGGCAACTGTAATCGTATTCCCGTCAAAATCAACCAAGTTGATTGGGTAGTTATAATCAAAACATCCTTCTCCCAAGAAGAAAGAAAGTTCGTTCGGATTTCCACCATGTCCACTGCCTGTTCCTGGGCAAGCACACATCGCTAGCATATCAAATAGTACTTGCTCGTCTGCAACACTAATTACTGTTCCTGCAGAATCAACTACACTAAGCGGAAAAACAAAAGTGAGGTTAGGGTTTGCTGCAAGAAGGTTAATGAATTCAGGCTCATCAACTGCAGATACTGGATTGCCATCCAAGTCTTCTAGCATCACTGGGTAACTAAGACTCAAACAAGGAGCTGCATCGAAGAAGAAAGCCGGAAATTGCCCCGTGCCCCAGCCTGAGCTTGGAACACAAGCTGATACAAGAACAGATAGCTCGTTACCGTCTGCTACAACTGCCCCTGAACCATCCTCTAGCGTTACGTTGAGTGGATAGACAAAGTCTAGGCTTACCGTGTTTGGCGTTACCACACTCGAGAAGAGTGTGTCGAGATCATCCACACTGTTTATGGTGTAAATGACTCCGTCTACATCAAAATCGAAAGGAAAGTCGATGCTGATGCACTCAATCTGCAGGCCTCCTGTCGAAGAACTGCTTTGAGCTTGAGCTCCATTAGTCGCAAGTCGAGCTGCAACTGGACTGCTGACAGTTGTAGTCGTTGCCGTAGGAATTGTGGTCTCAACAGTATTGTTGATTTCGTCCTTTTCGCACGAAGCGAAGAAAACGAGCATTAGCATTGCTGCTAGAATTGGTAAGAAGCGTGAGCTTTTCATGTATTAAAATTTATGGGGTTCGCTTTACTGTATCTCTGTCAAGCTGAAAGCGCTGCACCAATTCCTAAAAAAGCAATTTTTTTGTTCCAGTGGGTAGGAAAATGCGTGCTTATACCTAAAATACTTGCGTTACCTTGCTGAGTCGCATATTGTTTTGAATGCGCACTGACTTTATATGCATATTCTGAAGCGTTTTCTCAAAATTTGCACTTTGGCGATTGGTTTTCTCCTCCTTTTGCTGATTCTTTTGATGCTATTGCTTCGCATCCCTTCGGTGCAAAATAAGGTATTGCAAACGGCTATTCCGAGTATCGAAAGCTTACTTGGGGGAGCAGATGTTGAGATTGCTCGAGTCGATCTTGACCTGTTTGATGCTGTCGGTGTAGAAGGGATTCTGATTCGTGATTTGCGTGGTGACACATTAGTATTTGCACAAGAACTGGGCATCGATATCGGGGCATTCAGTCTTGTCGGAGCGGAACTTTTTGTCGATGAGATTCGACTTGAGGGTGGAGTAGTAAATGCCTACAAACTTGCGCAGGATACGACCTTTAATTACCAGTTTATTCTTGATGCTTTCGCTAAAACCGAACCTACTCCAGTAGATACAAGTGCGTCGGCTTTTGCCTTTGGTTTGCGGACGGTCAAACTTTTGGACACTAGAATTCGAATGCTTGATGAGAAGGCTTCGTCTGATCTAAACGTCCGTTTAGGTAGGCTACTGGTCGATGTTGAGTCCCTCGATTTTGAGTCTCTAGCGGTTGATATAGAGAATATTGAAGTGGCTGACGTAAAGGGATCATACTTCTTGTCTGCACGCACGGGTGAGTCCATTGTTGATCAAGCCAGTGATACACTGAGTCCAAATTCTATAATAGCATATCCTTATGCTGGTCTTCCTATTTCAGTAGGTCAGCTTTCGCTAAAACAAGTTGACCTACAGTATCGAGATGACAATACATCGCCTGTATCTCAAGGGTTTGATTCTGGAAATATTTACCTGAAGGGACTTAGTGCAGAAGCTTCCAACCTTAACTGGGACAGCACTGCACTTGCCTTGAATTGGGAAGAACTCAACTTCCGTGAGCAAAGTGGTTTAGAGGTAGATGATCTGCGTTTTAACCTAGAGGTCACCCCTAGCTCAGTTGACTTAGCGAATTTCGAATTTCGAACGAGCGAGTCGAAAGTTTTGGCGAAAGCTGCATTAAATTTCTCTTCTTTTGAAAGCCTCGTAAGCTTAGATCCAACGACCAAGGTCTTGCTAGAATTCGATGAGACGTATCTCTCGTTTGCCGACCTACAGAGGTTGGCACCGATGCTCCAAGATGTTGGGCTTAACCTAAATGCAACCGCTAACATATTTCTTGACGGATCGGTCACGGGATCTTTTGAACGCTTGATGCTCGACGGATTGAATGTGCGACTAGGCAATCAAACAGGGCTCATTGCCTCGGGGCAAGTGAGTAATCCATTGGATATGGAAAATCTGTCCTACAAGCTGAGCATCTCGAGACTCACAAGTAGTTATTCGGACCTAAATCGTCTTACATCTGGAATTGATCTTCCGGCCGGGTTGGCTGATTTTGGAAGGTTTAGTTTTAGCGGAAGCTTATCAGGTACAGGTAAAGATCTTGATGGGGAAAACCTATCGTTTTCAACGGATGGAATAACATCCTTCGAGGGAGATGTCAAGCTGCAAAGCCTTGACGATATCGACAACCTTTTCGTTGATGCTCAGGTCAAGACTCTAAAAACAAACGCCCAAGAATTGCGTGCCTTTATACCTGATTCCTTAGCGGTCGATCTTGCTTCATTAGGCAATATTGGTTTTGTAGGGAACTACAAAGGAACGCTCACTGACTTTAAGGTTGATGGTGATTTGAAATCCGCTCTTGGAAGCTTAAGCACAGATCTAAAGGCAACCTTCAATAAAGACTATTCTGATGCTTCTTACAAGGGAGACCTGAATTTAGCACAGTTTGACCTGGGAACCTTCTTAAGAGACACCACTTTAGGGACACTAACACTTGACATCGAACTGGATGGTAAAGGGCTTTCAATAGAAGATGTGGCCAGTAACTTAAAGGGTAAAGTTGGAGCTTTTACTTACTTGGGTTATACATATCATGATATTGACTTTAATGGGAAACTAAACGAACAAATGTTTGAAGGGTTTTTAAAGATAGATGACCCTAACGTGAAGTTCATATTTAATGGCTTAGTGGATTTGAATGAATCCATCCCAAAAATGGTTTTTGAAGCGTCATTAGACACGATCGCCTTACAGCCACTCAACTTATACGATGGTCCTCTAGGTCTTTCTACTTCCATAAGCGCTAATCTAGTGGGCAATTCAGCTGATAATCTAATAGGTGGCTTGCGATTGGATACGATTCTTTTGCAAAATGGCGATCGTACAGCAGAGTTAGACGAATTGAAAATCAACGCAGGCGACACCACAGGAGGAAGGTTTCTATCCCTTGATTCGGAGGTGTTAAAAGGTCAAGTGCTGGGTCTATTTACCGTCTCGGAATTAGCCGATGCCATAATCACATACATCGACAATTTCTTTCCTGTTGCCGAGTTTGTTAGCCCTCAAGCAGAAGATGAACAAGCCATGACTGCGCTTAAAAC
>CALDTK010000074.1 GCA_937924035.1 uncultured Saprospiraceae bacterium
CAGGGACACTTATATTTCTCTCCTGCGCCATTCTTCCAAACCAACTCTTGTCGTTAAACTCCCGAAATGTTTTGGCGCTGTCACTAAACTTAACCAAGGGTATTTGAAGACGCTTACCTATATATCTCTGCGCTTTTACAGGTTCTCCTTCAGCGAAGTATTTATTCAAACCATAGCGAAAGTAGTCAGGAAATAGTATCTTCCCTGGCCCCTTGCTGAGTACTTTCCAATCAGACACTTGTTCACCAAATGTACGCCCGAAACGCCCATCATCCCTCACATACTCCATATTTTTAGTAAAACTGAGATCCCCCAGCTTAGGAGGAACCACAAAACTAAAATCTCTCACACCATCCATCATCTTGCTCCTTAGCCACAAACCGTTTTTATCTACTTTTTCGTTAAAGCCTTCGCGCCGCCAGCCCTCAGACCGCGACCGAGCTTACCGGCACTTCCACCAGAAACCATAGATCTAGCCATCCCACCACCTGTAGCAGAACCACCAACGCTCCCAGCAATACCAGCAGATGCTGCTGACATAACCCATGAAAATACAACAGGACTCAAGACATACAGTGACGCCACAACCAGGTTGTGAGTTAGTACAGTAGTAATATTTTCAAGTGTCTGACCAGTCTGGCCTTCCTTCGCCAGCGCATAATCCATAGCCAATTGTCCTGTAGCTCTTAACAAGCCATCCCCTCCGGCAAAGAACTGGTCAGCCAGAACTTGATCAGCCCAACTCACTAGCGCCCACAAAGCAGGCCAGAAAGAGATGGTAAATATCAATATCGTTCCTTGGAAAAGAAATCCAAAGGAGTAACCACTAATAACAAATCCGAAAGGTAAGGCCATGATTACTAACATCAATATGTATGCTTGTAACATAGGCAAACCAACTATTAATACATCGACATACATACCAGTGGTAAAAGCCGTTTTCATAAGTTCATACACCTGAAAATGGTCTTCAGCTAAATTTGCGGCTTTTGAGATAGCACCTTGTGCCCCAGCCAACTGATTAGTAGTTTCTGTAGTCAATGACTCGCTGGTTTTGGTTTGCAATGTATACGTACGAACTATCTCATCATCCCTATTAATGATACCAAGCCCAGTCGTTAGCAAACGATCAACCCACCCTAGATTTTCTGTGGCCTCATTCACCACAGCCGCCCTGAACGCTGTCCACAGTACATTGCAATTTTGCTGGGTGGATACTGCAGGGCCTTGATATTCTGGTTGTACATCTCCACTAAACGCCGGCGCCGGAGGCATACCTACAACAACGCTTTGTGTGAAAAGCGTATCGTAGTATGTAGTACGTAAGAACTCAGAACCGACGTAGTTCAGATCAACACCTTCATCACCAGCGACTACTGTACCCGGATTTCCGGATTCTCTATGCGTTGCTACTGCTTGAACTCTGCACTCATTATCAAGGATGTTAAGCCAATCTTTGTTCTCCGGATCTTTTATATTGCTCATTGCAAGAAACTTGCGAGTGGCTCTATATAAATTGTTGTTTTGCGTTGCAACCTCTTTAACTACCGCCATCGTTAGACCCTGCGACACCGACTGAGTTATGTACCACCACAGGGGAACACGAACATTATCAGTACATATCCCCTGCCCACCTGTTACGGGAGCATTCACTGTGGCATCGCCAGTACTACCTGTATTACACGCCGTTGAGTTGGTCGGTTGATTAGGCTGCGATAGAAAGTCATTATCGTCATTCCACAACTTAATAGAGTTAGCCGCCTGTAGATCTACCGACGCCGGCATTGCTGCAAAAAAGAAGACAAGGAACAACACAAACAACTTCATTTCGAATTCAGCAAGAACGCCTTCGCTACTGATATTTGACATCGCGCCCCTACTGCGCGCCTTGAGAAAGGTTTCTGTCAAAATCAATATAATGGGGACAAATACAATTCCTGTAGCAATCAACAAGGACCACAATAGGTCATACATTTTCCAACCAACAATAAGTGTATTTGCTTGTATCCAACTTTCGACTTCCACTGCTACATATCTCCAAATATTTGAACAAATATGACCAGTTCAACCGCCAAATAGAAACCGAGCCAACGCCATCTAACAGAGTTAATCTCAAGTCCACATTGATTGAAAATCAAACTACAAAACGGGTTCCACAAAACCAAGAAAAGAAACAACGCTCCTATTGCTCTTATTAACTGAAAGTAGGATGCAAACGTCAATAGGGAGTTTCTTTTGACGTTTACCGATTCGATATTCACACCAGCCGCCAACTCCCCAATTTTAAATAAGACAGCGACACCCACGATTAATGCCACACCCCAACCGCTTATTTTAATCAGGCGATAGATCATTGCTCGTTACTAAGCACAGGTCTATCGAAAATTGGGTTTACCACGTTAGGACGACGACTCGAAACGGTCGTGTTACGGCCAGCCTGTGTGCGCAATGCGTCATAACTCAACACTGCTCCCGCAACGTTACTTGCCAGCTTATTTTGTGTCTCCAAACCCCACATCAAGTCATCAATCTCAGATCTGATCGTATCTAACAACTCATCTGCCACTGAAGATGCCTGTGTATAA
>CALDTK010000075.1 GCA_937924035.1 uncultured Saprospiraceae bacterium
GTACACTTTTCCATGTCATATTTTCAGTAAATAAAGCAAGGTTCAGTGTAAATTTTTATACACAATATTTACCGCTTTACTTGCTTAAAAAAACACAAAAAAAATGTTTAAAATGAACGGATATTTCTCTGCACAGATAAATGCAGAATTAACGAAGCACCCCGTCCAATGATCAACGTATTCCAATTCCAGGGTTATCTCAATAGTTGATACAGACTAGTAGAAACGTATTAGCATTACCCGTAAAGTCTATGTATAACCTCGACAATTTATATCAGCTTTGCCTTTTACTGGCATGTGCGAAAGATATATCATAACCCCCTGGAATAACTACACACTAAGGCAAAGACATCTCATCAATTCTGAGACTGCAACAACATCATCCAGCCAACTAACAATCATTGGAATACCATTCTTCCTACAATTAGGCACTTAAATAACTGCGTAAGCGACAGATTCCAGAGTCAATCGCATACGGGGAGTGCTTGGAGTTTATTAGCCGTAGGCACTGCAACATGCAGAAGGCAAGAAAATGGTTTCGGAAAGAGTGAATTTTCCACTGAGGAATCCGGTAAGGGTAGTGCAGTAGCCTTCCTGCAATTATATATTTAAATAACTGTCGACAACCTCTTCAGTGATTGTCGCTTCACACTTGTTGCAATTCGTGCGGTCATTTTTTCCGTTCACCATTTGAGCCAGTTGTTTCCTCTGCGGCAAGAGCAGGAAAAACCCAACTATTAGCGTCTTACTCTTCGCTGGCAATCACAGACAATCGACGCCAAAGGAACTGCGATCTAGTTGACTATATGGAACCGATTGATTGAACGGGCAGAGCCATGCCAGATGATAAACGAAGAGAGATGTCAGCTGACCTTCAAACCTTCAAAGACTATGCAGCACCTAACATATCACCCGAACACTGGCACGAACTCAGCGAAAACTTTGAATTAATTTAAAGGTTTGGCTGGATAACCAGTAAGAATGCTCTGCAATAACTTCGGCCTTAAGATGACGGGCGAACAAAAGTAATAGTCACGTCTATCTGGTGATAGCTCGTAAGTTCTGACTTCTCTCAAATTTATCTCACTGCCGATGCCTGGCAGTAGTTGCTAGCGCTCGAGAAATACGTATGCCGGTCAAAATAGCGTCATTAATTCCAAGCCCGAAACTTCAATTTTTGAGATATTTGGAATACTTTTTCTAAATCACACTTTCGTGCGAGTTGTATTTTCCTTTTTACTACGACGACTGCCTTTATTATTTCGCTACCTATTGAGAATCCAAGTATGCGGACCAGGATCAAGTGCCGGATCAGATTTTATCGTGGCCTGACGAAATCCTTCAGCATCTATCTTCACAACTCTTTCACCCGATCCAAGACTAGCAAACTGAAACCCACCCTCTGCATCAGTAATAGTTGTGCGCTTAACAGTAGTCTTGTATCCGTTAGGGTCTTGTCGGTAGTAGCGCATATTAAGCTTTGCACCTTCAACAGGTAGTCCGTCCTCACTCGTGACTAAACCCATTAGTGTATTGCTGCCTAGATCAACGACCAAATCCTGACTGGTATCCAGTCCCGGTTCTATATTCAGGTTTTCGATCACGATGGTCGGCGCCGTGCGAGACCGTAGGCTGATTTCACCTGCTACAAAATTACTCAGGCTGTATCTGCCTTCAACATCGGTCGTAATAGTTGCAGCTCGTCCACCAGCACCGTCACTCATAACCATCATGCTTAGTGATTCCACCGGCGAACCCGATTCATCAATTACGCGGCCTGACAAACCTCCAATGGGAGAATATGGCAAGGGGATCTGCAACTCATCCATGCCACTATTGAATGACATATTCTTTAATTCATAAGCTTCGTAACGAATTCCGGCGGTTATCTTCAAATGATAGTCCGTAGCGGGTAAGGCTTTGTCGATCGTAAACCTTCCGTCTTCATCCGTCTGTGTAGACCGATGGAGCCGAGCGTTCCTTGAAGTCACTTGCACCAGCGCTGAAGGAACGGAATATCCTTGTTGATCATAAACAACACCAGTTAATTCAAAACTGCCACGACGCAAACGCGCTTCAGCCACAATCGGTTCTGAAGGAAGCCAGCTGCCTCCAGGGAAAAATAGTGTCTCGGGTAAAAAACCGTTAGCGGTCACTCTAAGCAACAATCCCTGTCCTGCTGTTGCCGTAATCGGAGCATCAAGAATACCATCTTCATTGCTAAGGAAAACCTCATCAACGATTGGAGGAACAATCTCTGCACCCACGACAGGCTGATCAAATTCATCTATGACCCGTCCAGTGATTCGAGCACTGTCAAGACGAGACAATCTGAATTTTATATCGGAAGCTCCCGCCCTCACCCTTCGTGTCAATGTATTGAAAAAAGGGTGAATCTCAGTCTTTAAAATATATTCGCCTTTTGACACAACCAAGAATCGGAAACGTCCATTTCCATCGCTGCGTGTAACTATAGGCTTATCTTTGTTGATGGCATACGCCATGCTTAGGGTAATCATATAGTCTGCAACCGGCTGGTCTTTATCGTCCACTATGAGCCCACTTATGGGCGGTATTAAATTGCCATTTACATCTACAGGGAGCTCTTCAATTGACGGCAGATAGCTATTTAATTCTGTACTGCCAGAGAGATCATTCGATACGTTAGGTTTATTATTGTTGTTAACATCGAAATTGCTATTACTTTTACCCAGCGCTTCAGCTACATCAGTCACTCCTTTCGGCAACCATGGTGACTCTTCATTATCTACAAACACTTGGTCACGTTCGGCACCTTCAGAATCATCTCCTTCAACCTGAACAGAATCGTCAGAGTCGATAACACCAAAAGGCCCAACTGACTTCCCTACCGACTGTTGCTTCAGAATACTATTACTGAATTGAGTTTCACTACCAATAGGCACGGCAGCCACCTCCCTGACGTGCTCCTGACTTTTGGATTCTCCAAGCGCTGTGTTTGTTGATCCAACCTCAGCAGCTGGCTTCACACTGTAGATCGCAAACCCACCAGCAGCGACCATCGCCAACAGAACCAGTAACGCTGCCGCAGTAAGTTTCTCAAACCAGGTCATAGGTTCACCTCTTAACCTAACTACTTTGCCAAAGCAGCAGTTTTTTCCTCGTCATTTTTTATTACTTGTTCAAGATGCTTTTCAACCACACTTACAAACTGGTCTGGGGTACGCACACCGCGAATGGGCCGACCAGACTCACCATCAAGCACTACAAAAACGGGTGTGGCACGAGTCACGCTAGTTGCCTCGTAAACACTATTAACTATCTGTTCAACAGCCTCACGACTACCAAGGCATTCAGTAAAGTCCACAATATCAAGATCAAGAATAACAGCGAGCTTTATCATCGCCCCCTCCGGCTCTTGCAATTCCGCCCAATTTTCCTGACTGGTAAATAGCGCCTTGTGCATATCATGAAAGTGATTTTGATCACCAGCGCACACTGCAGCGGCCGCAGCTGCAATTGCATTTTTGTGTTCAGGCAGTGGCAATTGTTTACTCACCCAACGGACCTTTCCGGTGGCAATCAACTTCTCGTCAATTGCCGGTTGTGTTTCTGTGGCATGTCTAGCGCAGGCTGGGCATTGATAATCGGTATATTCAACAATCACCAGTCGTGCATCAGCTTCACCAAATGTCGGATCACCACTTATTGTAAATGCGGGCCGATCTGGGTCAACCGCTAAGGCTTCTGTTTTGGCCCAAGCTGGCAATTCTGGTTTTGGTTTTTCCGGAGGTTTGGGCGGTTCATTTCCTGCGAGCAAAGCCTCTGCATATTCACTGAAAGCATCAGCTGCACGTGCACCTACAATCGTATAGCGCTTATCAGGTTGTTCGCTTGCCAGCATTTGAAAGGTCGGTGTACCGTTGAATTCCAGAGATTTACCTAAGCTTACATCGGCATCTACAACCTCCTGTTTTGATCGACCATCTACACATGATTGCCAACGAGGTAAATCTAGTTCGAGCTCACCGGCCAACTGGATCATAAATTCTGTCGAGTCTGGCAAACGGTTCCATTCTTTTTGTCTATCGAACAGCGCGTCATGGAATTTCCAAAAGCGTTCTACACCTTGATCACCCGCGCAGGCAGCCGCTTCGTGCCCTCTCCATGCAGTCGGGTGTAAACTGGCCAGTGGAAGATGACGAAATTCCATTCGCATTTTCCCGGTGTTAACGTATTTTTCAACCAATTCAGGTTTGGTTGTTGAGTGATAGCGCGCGCAGAACGGACACAGATAATCGCTGAATTCAATTAATACCAGTGGAGCGTCCAGCCTACCCAGATAAGGAGTCGTGTCATCGGTAAAACCCGAAATTTGGTTGCCAAGGAGTTGCCCTGACAATAACAACAGAACAACCCCAATCCAGCTGTTAAATTTCTTCCTACGCACATCAACCTCCCGTTTCCGTTACATTTTTAAAGAATTTGTGTACCAACAAGCTAAGATATTGTCTGGCACATTGGATTTCACCCTGGTGGACATAAACCAGCGGGGCCAATGGCCCCGCTGAATTTCACCCTAAATCACGACTTAGTCGGGATACTCTCTCACTATCTATCAACACGACCGTCACAGTCGTTATCGATACCATCCCTGTTTCTCCCCCCCCTATCGAGGGCTCCAGGATTTATTGTCGCATCGTTATCATTGCAGTCCAGAGGTGGTGAGTAACCATCCCCATCTACATCGATGCCAGTCGGTGGTGGTGGTGGTGGTGGTGGTGGTTCAGTACCTCCACCGTTGCCAGTACCGGGACCGCTGCCAAAGCTGTCTTCGTTGATATCAACGAAGACCTCACCACTAGTCCACGATACGTTAGGCCCAACTGGTGGTACACCAGTTACATCTGCGATATTGCTGGCCAACTCAGGACTAAAGTAGCCACAGGTCTTGAAGAGCTTTCGTTTCTGGAAGCGAAAGATTGTGTATTCCTCAAGAGTGTACGGGCCTACCATCGTTAAAGTCTCGGAGCATGAAAGGTGAATGTTGTAGGTAACACCGTCTGGCCCAACCCACGCGTAATCATTAACGCTTGACACTACAGTCAATACTCCATTATCACCAATCGAGTTATCCGTGAAGACAAATTCCGCATAGGCTCCGTTTCTCGGCAACTGACCTCCCGGCAGAGATGCATATGGAGCAACCTCATACATAACGGTTACGGTCAACGACTCACCTGGGTCGAGTACTGGAATGGTCCACAATACTTCCTGACCGACTGTTCCATCTGCTCCAACAGGTGCTGACACATCGGTAACTACCAAATCACCATCAACTGTATCTGTAACCTCTACATTGGAGAGAGAGACATCTCCAGTATTGGTCACAGTTAGGTCAAATGTACCGATTTCACCGACACTAATGTCGCGGGTTGTAGGCGTTTTGTCGATCTTAACGCCTGGGTTCGTCACATCAACTGTCGATGGATCAGAATCTGTCACTGGTCCTCCCACGGGTGGAGTTCCGCTGACTTCCGCTACATTCTCAAGATCAGCCGTCAAGGCTGCCGTTGTACAAGTATATGTCTGCACTTCACCTACACCGAGCGTTGGTATCGTGCTGTTACAGGCTGCCAACTGTGGATCATTCACCACTACGTTCGTCAGCGCTACATCACCTGTATTCTCTACCCGGATCGTAAAAGTAACGGTGTCCCCACTAACTATCTGCTGTGAGTCCTCTCCTTCATCATTTTTACTGATATTCACTGAAGGGTTCGTCACATCAACCGTCGATGGATCAGAATCTGTCACTGGTCCCCCCACGGGTGGAGTTCCGCTGACTTCCGCTACATTCTCAAGATCAGCCGTCAAGGCTGCCGTTGTACAGGTATATGTCTGCACTTCACCTACACCGAGCGTTGGTATCGTGCTGTTACAGGCTGCCAACTGTGGATCATTCACCACTACGTTCGTCAGCGCTACATTGCCTGTGTTCTCTACCCGGATCGTAAAAGTAACGGTGTCCCCACTAACTACCTGCTGTGAGTCCTCTCCTTCATCGTTCTTTCGAATGTCTATAGAAGGTTCCGCTACAAACAACAACTTGTTTACGATGGTACATGTAACAACATCACCAGCGGTAACCGTAATACCAGTAATACCTTGATCTTCAATCGAAAGCTCACTTCCATTATCGCAACTAGCTGAATCCAAGGCCCAATCGCCGCTATCCGGCAATGTCTCAGTCAAAGAATAAAGTCCCGCATAAGTTGCAGAAGAAGAATAGGCATCGTCAGCACCTGCCTCCGAACCCATAAGAGTGAATTCCGTAGTAACAAATTCAAGACTCGGATCTGTAGGTGTGCCTGCTAACGTAAAGTCAAACGAAGTGTCAACAGCATCCAAAACGTTACCATCGTTATCGATAGTTTGTTTTACAACCACAATCTGCCCAGGAACAGGAACAGGAATATTGTTAGTACTGCAAAAGCATTTGGACTTAGTCCCTGGATAAACATCGGCAGACTGAGTACACAAACCATTATTACCTGATACACGCCAACTAAAACAAGTATTTAGATCAAGATTTCCATCTGAGTCACTATCCGTACAAGCCAGCGTTAGAGTTTGAAATTGAAAACCAGCAATGTCGGCACCACCTCCACCAACGTCAACGTCACCGCAAATATCTCCTGTAATTGCACTTTCGTCCAAATCGTTAAACGGCGTAGTGGTAGGTAGAATATCTGCATAACAGGCACCAGTAAGGGCGTTTCCGCCGTCCGCTGCAGTATAAACACCAATATCAAACCTATCCGCATTAAAATGAAGTGAAGCTGTAATGTCTACTGTTACTGTGTCCCCAGGAGCGGTGCAGCCATCATCCAGGATAACGACATCAACAATCGGTGATCCGTCCTCATCTTCCGATATATAAACCTCTTTCGCGGTGCAGTTTAATGGAGAGCCACCCGGTGCACCCGCAGCTTCATATACATCTTCCATACAAGTGTCGATAGGTGGAATTGACTGGGCATGTGCCGGACCAAAAAAACCGAGCAACAACAAGATTGCTGCAAACCCGATGGTCTTGTCTACCTTCAGCCTCGAACGCTTCAAGCGCCAACGCGTTAAATTAAATAATCTCATAACAATTTAAGCTCCTTATTAATCCAAATTTCCTTGCCATCCTCAAATGACAACCATGTCTGAACAATGCACTGAACTAACAGGCAAAGTTTTAGTCCTATAAAAAAAAAACGACATAACACTAAACTGTGAATCAAAACTTCGAATATCTATGCAGCCGTTAAAAGCTACAGACACACACCGTCTTTTAGCGATAGAGTCGCAAGCGGTCTTTTTTAAATGGGGAGGCACAAGCTGCTGGCAAGCGCGG